>DOHL01000042.1 GCA_003535305.1 Candidatus Acetothermia bacterium | reverse complement strand
ACTAAGTTGGAAGGAACAGGAAGATGAACGCTGACCTACTACTGGAAATCGGAACAGAAGAGATGCCGGCGGCAGTAACTCCGGACTTGATGCAACAACTGCACAATAAAGCTGCCGCGCTGCTTAAGGAAAATAGACTTATCTATGATCGGATCGAGGTCTTAGCCACACCGCGGCGCTTGGCGCTTATCTGTTACAACCTATCAGGGATACAATGCGAGTCGGTAGAAGAGATCAAAGGACCGCCAGTAGCAATTGCTTTCGATGCCCGTAATAATCCGACTGCGGCAGCGATCGGATTTGCAGCGAGCCATGGAAAGAAGGTGAGCAATCTATCACGACAAGAGATAGACGGTAAAGAATACCTCGTTTTCCACCGCTGCTTGCCGCAACTGAGAACTCCGGAAGTATTGACCGTTTTCCTTCCCGAATTGATCGTTTCTCTTCGTGCCGGCAAAACAATGCGGTGGGACTCATCAGGGCTGGAGTTTGTCCGTCCAATTCGATGGCTCGTTTGTCTGTACGGTGATGCGATCATTCCCTTTGCAGTGGGAACAAATGGACTTACCGCATCTAACCGCACGCGGGGACACCGCTTTGCCAATGATATCGAGCTGCTCAGCGCCGGTGAATATGAAGCGAGATTGGCAGCGCAGCTGGTCATCATCGATCCACAAAAGAGATACCAGCGCGTGCAGGAGGCGATCGCGGCAGTAGAAGAACAACAGAGAGTAACTTCGATCGACAATGATGAATTGATCACGCAGATCGTTTACAGCACAGAGTATCCGACCGCGATCCTCGGACAATTCCCTGTAGAGTTCCTCTCTCTTCCACGCGAAGTAATCTCTGCCACACTACACGAAGAAGGAAAATTTATTACATTCTCTCATGGCGATAAACTCTCCACCCATTTTCTTGGATTTCGGAATGGGCCGGAAGACAGTCGCGGGATCGTAAAAGCCGGTTATGAAAGAGCGGTGCAATTCCGGTTACGCGATTCACAATTCTTCTTTGCTGATGACGCCAAACGCACTTTGGCAGAATGGACGCACCAATTGCGGACAGTAATCTATGAGGAGCGGATCGGTTCATTGTGGGATAAGGTAGAAAGAATTCGCCGCTTAGCAGGTGAAATTGCGCAGCGGAACGAGCAAGACGATTTGGCCGATATCGACCGGGCCGCTTTCTTATGTAAGAGCGATCTCGTCACAAAAATGGTACGGGAGTTTCCTGTATTACAAGGAACGATGGGGAGAATTTACGCCACCTGCAACGGGGAGAAAGAATCTGTCGCTTGCGCCATTGAAGACCAATATCGACCGCGATTCAAAGGAGATGACCTGCCATCAAATGAGATCGGCACAGTTCTCAGCTTGGCCGATAAGCTCGATACAGTCGTCTGCGCAATATCCATCGGGGAAGAACCAACAGGTTCCCGCGATCCCTACGGAATAAGACGACAAGCAAATGGTATGATACGGCTTATATTGGAACAAGAGATCGATATTGATCTGTACGTCTTACTGGCTGATTTAGACGAAATGTATGCGTCGATCACTGAGCGGCGCGGACTCGATTCTGTCATTAGGTTTCTTTCCGACCGCCTTGGTCATATTCTGCTGCATGAATACAGCCTAACCCATGATGTAGTCAATTGCATCCTAACAGAGAGCAATGTGACCATCAGTTCGATGAGTCGCGGTAACTTTTATCGTCTATTCGCTAAAGGAAGGGCATTGGTCTATTGGCGCAACAACGAGGGGTTTGACTCGCTGGTGACTGCTTTTACTCGTGTACGAAACATTACAAGAGAATATAGGACGCGCGAATTCGATCCACAACTGTTTGTCGAGGCAGCAGAGAAAGAATTGTGGCGCGAGTACCTTAAGGCAGAAGGACAGATAAAACGATTGACTGCGGAAAAGGATTATTGCGGAGCGATCGGATATCTCAGCGGTCTGCGAGACCCGATCGATCGGTTTTTCGATAAAGTGCTGGTCATGACGGATGATAAGACACAACGATGTAATCGTCTCGCTTTTCTGACCAATCTGGCCGATCTGTTCTTTAGTATTGGCGATCTCTCCGCTATTACAGTCGACCCCAATTCTTAGCTTGAACATGCCGCATTTTCACGCTACTGAAATGGCGCACGACTTGGGATATAATCTAATATGATAATATCAATTTGCTTTTATGCTCGTACCGCTGCTGGAGAGAGCGTCTCAGTTGATCGATCCGCGTGATAACGTAGCATTCAATGATAATTAACAAGACTTAAGCAAAAAAGAAGGTGCAAAAATTAATAAAAGAACTACTACCATACTGATATCAATCGACAAGAATGAAGGGCTGGATCGCCGCACCAGAGTAGCAATCCTTGAGAATAAAACGCTGATGGAAATATATTATGGCCATCCAGCACAGGAGAAGATCGTTGGAAATATCTACCATGGCCGGGTGGAAGATGTCCTTCCCGGGTTAGGGTCGGCATTCATCGACATAGGTGAAAAGCAGAGTCTGTTCCTCTCGCAAGGCGAGATCAGCGAGGCTATTCTGGATAAGAAAAAGATCAAGACGCGGCGCGGCGTGACCTCGATCGATAAAATACTACGACGCGGCGAAAGACTGATCATCCAAGTACGGAGGGGAGGGATCGGCACGAAAAACCCACAAGGGACGACGAAGATCAGCCTGCCAGGCCGATTTTGGGTCTTCTTGCCGACTGAGGACCGGATGGGAACATCGCGCCGAATTATCAATGAAAAAGAAGAGACACGATTGCGTAAAATTGCACAGAGCCTCAAGCGATCTTCCGAAGGATTGATCATTCGCACAGCAGCTCAGCAAGCAAGTCGTGATGATCTGGAACGGGATTTTCGGTTTCTCGCCAGTACCTGGAAAGGGATTGAAGAGACAGCAGCAAGCGGATCAGAGCCGCGCCTGCTCTATCGCGGGATGGGATTAGTTCAAAGCATTCTGCGTGATCGCCTTCTGCCAAACGTTCGTGAAGTGGTCGTCGATTCTGTGCGACTCCATGAAAAGATCCTCCAATTTCTCGATTACATGAAGATGGATGAGTACGCGGAAAGGATACGCCCTTATGAAGGGAAAGCCTCTCTATTCGCGATGAACGATGTGGAGCGCCAGATTCAACAGACCTTCTCTCGCCGGGTCGACCTGGAAGGAGGAGGGCATCTGACGATCGACGAAACAGAGGCATTGACGGCAATCGATGTCAATACCGGCGGTGATATCCGCCATCGCAACCAAGAGGCGGCGATTCTAAACGCCAATATCGAAGCTGCCGAAGAGATTCCCCGTCAACTCCAACTCCGTAAAATCAGCGGAATTATCGTCGTTGATTTCGTCGATATCGAAAACGCAAGTGATATGAATAAAGTGATTGCGCGACTGCAAGAAGGATTGAACAGAGACCGCATGCCGGCTAAATATATCGATACCACCGCGCTCGGGTTGGTAGAAATCACTCGCAAACGTGAAGGAGAGAGCCTGGCGGATATGTTGGAACATGCTGATTTTCAGGCTTGATTCGCGACCTAGTACCCGTTTGCGAAATTTAGCGTTATGTATTATCCTTGATGACGATCTTATCAGTTGCCGAAACTTGTAATGAAGACCATAGAGATGGATTTCTCGCAAAGGCGCAAAGAATTGCAAAAAAGGGATGACAGGCAATAAGGGGAGAA
>DOHL01000013.1 GCA_003535305.1 Candidatus Acetothermia bacterium | reverse complement strand
CGATATGCTCGGACTCGCCGGTGCTCTCGCTAAGCCGGACCTCGTGTGATGCGGCCCTTCTTATGTCTCCCACTTATAGAACCAGTAGGCCAAAAACTTCCATTTCCCCCAGCGGTCGAAGACGGCGGCGATCTCTCGGTCGCTCACCCGCTCCTTGCCGGGGAAGAAGCGCTGCCCGATTACCTTCCGCGCCCAGGAGTCCACGGCCAGGCAGTCATAGCGGCCCAGGAGCATCAGCAGATTAGCGGCGGCGTAGTCGCCCACTCCCTTGAGGGCTTTGAGCTGCCGCCGCAGCTTGTCGGTCTCCATGTCGGTGTGCTTCCAACTCTCCAGGTCCAGCTCGCCGGAGGCGACCCTTCGGGCCAGCTCCAGGACGTAGGAGCTCCGATAGCCCAGCCGCACCTGCTGGGTCAGGAACTCCTCGTCCACCGGGGCGATCTGCGCCGGGGTGGGGAAGACATGGGCGGCAGGGTCGAGGGAGAAGGGCTGGCTCAACATCTCCACCAGGCGGGCGACCATCCCTTTGGTCTGAGACCAGGTGGTGTTGGTGGTGAGGATGGTCTTGACCACGTCCTCGAACAGGGTGGGGGAGCGCAAGAGGCGCCCCTGTTTCTTCTCGACCACCTGGGCCAGGGCGGCCTCGGTGCGGCAGAGGGCGTGAAACTCGCTGAAGTCCTCGTCCAGGCGCAGCATCCAGGAGACCTTTTCCCGCACCTGAGCCAAGCCGGCCTCGGTGAACTCCACGGCACTCTCCACCTCAACGGCCACGCCCCCTTTAGCGCCTGCCATGCGCAGCCGCACCACCGGGCCGCTCTCCAGTTGCTCGATGCGGGTCAGCTCCTGGTGTTCGTCATCCCAGGCGAAAGGAGCCAGACGGCACCAGCCATGGGAGCGGGCAGCGGCGACGAAGCTGAAGGGTTCTCGGGCCGGGATCAGGATCATTTTCGATCTCCTTATCAGGCTATCTCCTGCAGCCATGACCACGCCGCTTCTTCCAAGGTGGCCAGTTCCGACAGCAGGGGGCTTATCTCAGGCAGCGTCGTCGCCGGGTCGTCCGCCTGAGATGCACTTTTGGACATCTCCGCAACTGTCTGCCACCTATCGCCGATGTGCTGGAACTCGTCAGCAGCTGGGATCAACCGGGCATCGTTGGTGATCTCGGCGGCCTTGTGCAGCTCGGCTTCCAGGTCTGCGATCTTGACTTGGGCCTCCTTGAGCCGGGTCTGAACTTACTTCAGTTCAGTTCGCAAACTGCGGCAGTTGGAACACTCTTAGAGTCATGATCTCAGGTATTTATGATAGCCAATCCTGGGACGCCAAACAAGTACCTTTGGATGTCAAGTGACGGCAACCTTTACGGCGTTAAGGAGAGAATATCTCGGCGATCCAAAAAAAACTAAAGGGTATATATATCTTGAAATAGTTAGTATATAGGCTTTATCGTGTATTTGCTTGTCACTCATAAATTTAGTATATATTAGATGGTCATTACGAGGTGAGAGAAAATGATGTTTATTACGTTATTATTCGGTGGATTTTATGTCGGATGGAATATTGGCGCCAATGATGCAGCAAACTGTATGGGGACTCCGGTCGGATCCGGCCTTCTTTCTTATCGGCGTACTGCTTTTATAGTCACTCTCTTTGCTGTCATCGGAGCCTTGCTGCACGGCGACGCGGTAATAGAGACAGTGGGAAGAGGAATCGTTGCGGAAGAGCTCCCTTATATCGCTGTATTGGTTATTCTTATCTCAGCGGGTCTGTTTGTCTCTTTGGCTACTTTCCTCCATCTTCCTGTCTCTACATCGCAGGCGATCGTAGGAGCGGTGAGTGGAGTCGGCTTTGCTGTGGGAGCAACGGTCAATGTTGATCTTTCACAGGTAGGCCGCATCGGACAGGGTTGGATTGTCTCGCCGGTTCTGACGGCGATCATCGCGTTTGCTCTTTATCATCTATTCGCTATTCCCATGCGCCGGATAAAGGGATTTACTCAATGGGAACGAGTTCTGAGAGTGTTGGTCCTGATGAGTGCAGCCTATATGGCCTTTGCTATGGGAGCGAACAACGTGGGAAACGCGATTGGGCCGATTGTTAATGTAGGAGGAGACCCGGATCAGCTCGCTCTTCTCGGCGCAGCGGCGTTGGCAGTCGGTATATTGAGCGGCGGGCGACGCGTTACAAAAACAATTGGCTCTGGGATCACTCCCCTCGACCCGCTCGGAGCTTTTACCGCTCAACTCGCGGCTGCATTTGCTATTCACGCCTTTTCCCTGATCGGAATACCGGTATCCACTTCCCAGGCAGTGGTCGGAGCGATTGCCGGTGTCGGGCTTGTAAAAGGGATGCGAGCAATAAATCGTCGGCAAATTTTCCAGATCATGATCGGATGGGTGGCAACACCGATCACGACTGGTCTGCTCGCTTTCGGACTGTACCGACTACTTAGTCTCTTTTTCTACACGCTTCGCTGAGCAACTACACGATTGATTATATCGGCAAGGTCTTCCGCCCGATCAGAGATCTTTGTCATCTTCTCCACCACACCGCGGATGAGTAATTTTTCTGCCAAATCGATATTCATATTGAATAGATCGCGGATGAATTCTTTCTCTTGGCGGTCGATCTTACTCTCTATTTTCTCTACCGTCTCGGTGTGGACAAGGGCGCGGCGCATGTCGGTAAACATAAGTTGGATCGCCTGCTTTATCTCCTGAACCACCTGAACTGACAGATCCGTCATTTCGCGCAGCAGTGGTTTCAAAGAAGCAGGGACCTGTACCTGTTGGAGTAGAATATAGTTGAGAACAGATTCACCTGAATTGGCCAAGCGATCCGCATGTTCGATGATCTCCAATATATCGCCGCGAGAACTGGCCAATAACGCTCCTCCCAACAGTTCGCTTTCTATCTTTCTCCGCAAATCATCAGCCTCGCTCTCCAGTTGATGGGTCTTGGAGGCAAACTCACCCACCATCTCCATCTCTTTGCCATCACAGTAGGCGATCATTCCCTGCTGGAAATTAAACAGAGATTTCTCTACCAGTTCCATGTGATCGCCAAGACGTCGTTCCACTTCTTTTGATTTTCGCCAAAATGCCATTATTCACCCCGCAAGAGTTTTGCTTTTTACCGTCCTTAATGATAATCTTTTCTGTTGAAGAAAATCAACAGTTAATCAAAAACGATCAACTAATGTACGCTGTCGCATGAACCAACGAATTCAATGAACCCAAAACATGCGTTAATAAAACCACAGACCTGTCTGCCGCAGGCAGGGGTTCAAAGTTCCGGGGTTCACGGTTCACAGTTAGAAAACAATGACCATAAACAACACTTCTTGAAGACTGAAGGCTGAAGACTCTACCCTTTGCGTTCTGCACTTTGAAATCCCTATGCCTCAACTATGAACATTGAACCGTGAACCCCTGGGCCTGCGGCCGGGGCAGGCCTAATAACCTGAGTAGTTATTATTTTAATATCTTTCTTTGCGATCTCCCGTCTTTCGACGGGATAGGTCTGCGGTTAATACATAATCTGGGATGAATCTTATAAACCCGTTTGGTTTTTGTGGTTAAATAATTGCCCAAGGAGAACATGAAACGAATTGGACTATTGACCAGCGGCGGAGATGCCCCAGGGATGAATGCTGCTATCAGGGTGATAGTACGGAAAGGAAGCGAAATTGGCGCTGAGATATTGGGGATCCAACGCGGATTTAGAGGGCTGATCGACGGAGATGTTGTCCCGCTGGATAACCGCGCTGCAGGGGGGATAATCGAACGTGGAGGAACAATCCTGCGTACTGCCCGTGCCGCGAGTTTCCTTACCTTAGACGGGCAGAAGAGCGCTGTTGCCACTATCGCTGAGCAGGGTATGGATGGCCTCATCGTAATCGGCGGCGATGGGTCGCTTAAAGGGGCGCGCGCAATGCATGAACACGGCGTAGCGACGATCGGTATCCCTGCGTCGATCGACAATGACATCCCCGGCACAACGATGGCTATCGGAGTCGATACAGCGCTCAATACGGCCGTAGATGCGTTGAACAAGATTCGTGATACTGCTTATTCGCACGAGCGGGTCTTCGTTGTGGAAGTAATGGGGAGAAGATCAGGGTATATTGCGCTGATGAGCGGCCTTGCCGGCGGAGCGGAGATCGTTCTCATTCCAGAAGTAAAGGTTTCATTCGACGAAATCTACGCGCTGATCGACAGCGGCCGCCAGATAGGCAAGCGCCATTCGATCATCGCCGTTGCCGAAGGGTTCTGCGCAGAAGGCTCAGCCGGTCGGGTGATCAGTGAATTCTTACGCAAGAAGACTGACCTGGAAATCCGGTTGACCATTCTCGGCCATCTCCAACGGGGAGGATCTCCCACTGCATTCGACCGGATCCTTGCCTCCCGCTTCGGGGCGATGGCGATAGAGTCATTAGTTGAAGGCATATCAGGGAAGATGACGGCCCTTACGCAAGGAAGAATTGCTACTATTCCCCTGGCAGAGATCGAGCACGTCGCGACCAATGTCGATCTTGCGTTATACAGACTCGTTTATTCTGTCGCCAGTTGATCTGATTTCACTAGTGTCATGTCAAGTGTAAGATGTTATTCTGAGCTTGATCCGGAGTCTATTAAACTAGGCTATGGATTCCTGCTAAGCCTGTCCCTGTGCAGGCAGGGGCAGGAATGACGATTCAAGTAGTCCGATAAATTAAGGTTGACATGACACCAGCTGCCAAGCAAGAACGATTGCGCCATATTCTACCACATGCTCACCCAACGGAGTAAGAACCACTTTCGGAGCGCTGACATTAAGATGTTTGACCATCTCATCGCGAATTCGGGCCAGTAACTGTGGGTGGTTGAGCATGATACCTCCACCACTGGTAATTATCTGTGGATCATAGGCATTGGCGATATTGGCCAACGCAATTCCTCCGTAACGGCAACTATCATCGATGACCGCCTGTGCCAATCGATCGCCGGCATGTGCGGCAGCAAATATGATCGATGGAGTGATAAAATTTAAAAGCTGCCATGGATACAGATCTACCTCTTTGGCAAAACCTTCTTTCTCAGCAGCAGCAAGAGCAAGCGATCGGAGCGCAGCGCCATAATTACTTTGACAGCCCAGCTTCTCATTTACCATCCGCATGCGCGCGTTCTTCTCCATCCCCCGGCCAGAGACATAAGCCTCAGCGCAACCGTAATTTCCACACCCACAGCGCAGACCATCTTCTTTGACGAAAAAATGTCCTATTTCAGCGGCGTTCCCCTCCTTGCCGCGTAAAAGACGGCCGTTCCATACACCGGCGCCAAACCCAGTGCTTAAAGTTACATAAACGAGATGGAGCGAGCGCTTATCTTTGACATCCTTTCCCGCACCGTAATAGACTTCTCCCAGGATAGCTGCCGTGCAGTCGTTTTCCAGCGCAACACGACAGTCAAACTCAGCGACCAATGGGTCGACGAGTGGAACATATAACGGCGCTGTTGCGCACGCAGAAGAGGGACGCCGTAACTTTATATTCGGCGGGTTTATAATAGCGCCGTCACTGAGCGGTCCGGCCGAGCCGATGCCGATCGCTTTGATACCAGAGACTGTGCTTTCGCTGATTGCGCGGCGCAGCATAGAAATAAGCTGATCGGCTATTTTGTGATAGCCGATTCCATCGCGCCAGGGGGTGAACTTGTTTCCTTCAGTCTGAATCGCCTCTTTCAGCCGGATGACGATGTTACCATTTATATCGGCGATCACTGCGGTGACCTTTGTCGCTCCTAAATCAATTGCACCGATGTATTCCATCGCTTTTCCTCCTTACCTCCTGGCTATCAGCGTCATCAACCGCAAGTAGTCCTCTAAATGGCGGGTGATAAGGAAATTATCCCGCACATGTTTGTAGCCGGCCATTCCCAGAGCAACAGCGAGTTGCCGGTCGTGAAGTAACCGGAGAACTTTGCTCGTTGTATCCGTAATCGAATCGCTGAGAAAACCGGTCTTACCGTCGATCACCTGGCGGGGAATTCCACCGACAGCGGTGGCAACTACCGGCTTCTTTTTCCATAATGCCTCGGTAACGGTGAGGGCGAACCCCTCACGCAATGATTTCTGGATGATGATATCCGCGCCCCGCTGAAGAGCATTGATCTCCACATCCGTAAGCTGCGTCTGCCCTTGTGGGGGAAGGATGTGAATCTGCGGATCAAGGGACGCTTGCTCGCGCACTTGCGCAATAAATGCTTCGCCCTCAGGGTCGTCGGCAGCTCCTCCGCCGGCTAATATTAGTCGACAGTCGCATTGTTTCTTGACACGGTTATAAACCTCGATCACTCCCAGGGGATCCTTGAAAATATCGAAGCGGGAGACTTGAAGAAGAATCGATTTGTCGCGGGGAATCTCGTATCGGGCATAGACGGCCTCGATCTGTTCGTGCGTCAGATCGATGTTTTTCTCGGCGAGCGGATCGATTGACGGTGCCACGATGGCGACGAGTAATCCAAGATCGGAGACGAATTTATGGCTGGAGAAGATGGCAACATCGTATAATTTGGCATATTCCAGTAGAAATTGCCAAACACCAGAATTGGGATGAGAAAGGTCGATGTGACAGCGCCAAAACCAACTGCTCTCCTTCTTGGACCGATATGAGATAAACGGAGCCGGCTGCGGATCATGGATCACCACCACATCAGCTGTCAAGTCAATCCGTTCGGCGTTACGGCGATTTACTGCTTCGTATTCTCGCTTCATCTCCGCTGTGAGCGGAAGGTCTCTCCCTTGTAATGCGTTGTGCATCGTCTTCGTCGTCTGAAAGAAGAGAGGGGTTCCTGCAAGGACCTCCCAGCGCGTCTTCAGTCCGAGATCGGAAAAGAGAGGAAGCAGGCGATGGAGCATCTCTGCTACTCCCCCGCCGCTCGACGTGGAATTTACATGGAGGAGCGTGGTTCCTTGAAGATCTTTTGCCAGATCTCTGATTCCGGCTATACACTCTTCTCCGACAAAGCTGGTATAATTGTCAATTTTCGTATTCATCGATCACCTCAAGATCAATTATATTGAATTTCTCGTCTTTCTTCTGCGTTATGATTTCTTATTCCCGCAAACGGTCGCTGAAAAGTCTATCAACCGCTTGCGGATAAGCGAGCGACCACAGCTGCGGGTTGCAGCCACTGGCTGTCAATTTACTACCATCCCAATAGATCAATTCTGCGAACCCGATCCTTTCCAGAGCGGAGATGATTCGCACCGAGCCTGCTGCGACCTCATGTTGGCCGTGGATAAGTGCCCCTTGCAAGATGAAGAATTGCTCGTACGGCCAGATCGCACCCAGATGATAACTGTCAGGCGCGTACCCCGGCTGGACAGGTGCGTAGGTCCGATAGCCATACGGCGTTAGAAGCCTGTGCGTTTTAGCGGTAATTGCGGCGAGCTTCTCAGGCGGTAGGTCCTCTTGCTCTAAGTAAGCCAGCATATGTAACCCATCTGAGGAGATGCCGCACACCTCACCATCGCCGTCTACAGCGATCAGCGGGTAATCGTTTGCCTTATCCCACAGTGTGGTGAAAAGATGCCGCACTGCTCTATCCGCGGCCATACGCAGTTTCTGCGACCAGGTGATCATCCCCAACGGTAAAGCAAGGAACGCAGCCGCACGCAACGCAGCGACCGCCTGCGCCTGCACCAAGGTGTAGACGACAGGATAGGCAGGCTCATCCCGATCCCGCCGGGGAAGCTTTGAGTCCTTCCAATACGTAACGCGTAGTGCATAGCGATCCGCACCGCAACGGCCGGGATTCTCAACGAACAGCCCGTCCTCCAGATGAGCGTATAGATAATTGATCGCCGCAGTAAGGGCATCCCGCTCCTGTACGATCAACGAGACCTCGCCTGTCTTTGCCTGGTAGTCTGCCGCGACGATCAACAGCAACAGGCTGACCTCGGCCGCATTGTAGCGAGTGGAACGCCCCTTCATCTCAACATCGGTGAACTCGTGTAACCCCCGCCCCGGTTCCTCCCCTGTCTCCGGATCATAGACCTGTCCCAGTGTGGCGCAGACAAAACGGATCGCTTCCTTCATAAATACCGGTTTTTGCAGCATCAATGCGACGATCAGTAGATCGCGACCGAACAGGCCGAAGCGGATGCGTCCGCTCTTTACACCGGCATTGTACAGATGGAAGACTCTCTTATCTGTGCGTAGCTCAGTAGCCAGTGCACTAAAGCCGTCTTTGCTCTGACGATAAAGTTTTTCCAATGTTCGTCGTTCAGATTTTGCCAACCTGAAGTTCATTTGGAAGCCCAACCGATCATTCCTTTGATGTAGTACCGCTGTAATAGTGCAAAGACGATAATCGGAACGAGCATCACCAGAATGGTCCCGGCGGCGAGAACCCCCCAGTCGACGAGGAAGACACCGCGTAGCAGGGGAATGCGTTGCGTTGCAAGCATCTTATCAGGAGAAAATATGAGGATCAGCGCAAGGAAGAAATCATTCCACACCCACATAAACTGCAACACCACCGCTGATATCAATGCCGGGATGGACATAGGCAGGACTATTCGGAAGAAGATATTGAAATCCGATGCTCCATCGATCCTTGCTGCCTCTTCCACTTCAATCGGCAATGTGGTAAAGAAGTTACGCATAAAGAAGAGAATCCA
>DOHL01000010.1 GCA_003535305.1 Candidatus Acetothermia bacterium | reverse complement strand
TTTCCTCTCTCCTATCACCTCGCTCCTCTTGCCTCTTACCCACCACCCCTTACTCCTTTTAATGACATCTTGTACTTGACGTAACCACTAAGTATCTTTTTGGTTTGGGAACACGGAAGAAGGGGAGGATCCCAGAGTTTCCTGTGTCCCCGGATTTAATTGCTTTACGCGGTAGATCAGTCGTATAAACGGGCAACGACCTGTCGAAAGTAGGTTTGCGCCGCGACAAAGTCCTCTTCGTTCGGATGTTTAGCCGCTTCTTGATGACGTTTTATCCGCTCAGGCGTCATAGCGTGTGGGTGCTCGGGCGGTAAGCTTTTGAATTTATCTATTAATCTCGGGTCAATCTTTCCTTGACAGATAAACTCGCCTACCACCTCGTTCTTTGTCTCGATTGCAACACGGGCATTGGTCATGGCCTTCTGCGCGTAGTCGGAATCCGGATAGGCGCCCAGGGTTCCGAAGAGGCAGACCTTCTTTCCGGCTATCTTCGTCATGTACTCTTTGGCGCTCGCGTCGGGACCGCCCCGGTCGACCCAGTATCCGAGGGCGATAAATGCATATTCCTCAGGTGACGGCGCGTTCTCAACCGAATAGATAGAGGTCTCTGCCGGCATAACTTTCAATATAGCTTCGGCAACCTTCTTTGTGTTTCCGGTCTTTGTTGAATAAACCACCATTGCTTTCATATTTGCCTCCTTCATACACAACAGAACTTGGGAATTTCCCGCCAAATTATAATCGGCTTCGGTCCGAATAAAAAGCTATAAACGTAGATCTCTAATTGACAACCAACGCAACCCTTACCGATCATTTCTCCAGCGGGAAGACGACGATCGGAATGGTGAGTAACAGAATCACACTTCCGGCGATAAACGTAGCCAGAAAGCCGACGTTCTCTGCTAATGCTCCTCCGATGATCGCACCGATGATCCACCCTCCGCCCGCAAGCGCGTTAAAGATTCCCAGTGCCTGTCCTTTTGTCTCCCCATTTGCCAGTCGCGAGACGAGCGCTGTAGAAGCGACATTGAAAAAAGCCCAACTACTTCCAGTAAGAATAAATAGAATGACGAGAAGCCCTATCTGTTGTAAAGGCGAATCTATCAGGACCAAAAGATAGAAAAGAGGAAAGACAAGGATCCTGCTTATCAGAACGAGAAGTTGTATCATGCGGTTTCCTACTCGGCGCAAGGCCGATCCAATGACGTAGTAGAGCACCGCGCTGGCAAGCGCAGGAACAAGATTGATAGAGAAGATCATTGCACTGCTGAATCCTAATTCGCGCTGAAAAAAGACAGGCAAAGGCACAAAGATAACGGCAAATCCGGTAAAGATAAAGAGAACAGCGTAAAAATACAGTGTAAGTCCTCTGCCAAAAATATTACTACCGCGCAGGTACGATGCAACCGCCTTCCATGACAGAAGATGGTAAAGATGACTAGGAGCGTAGCGAAACTTCTCCACTAATCGACTGCCGCGCGTTGTCATCAAGCTGAAGAAACGGCGGGCAGTGACTTTAGCTCTTTTCTCGACGATGAATGCCGATGCAATAGCAGCGGCAACAAAGGAAAGACTACCAAGGACGATAAATAGACTGCGCAGCGCTATTGCTTCTTCGAAGTGTGGGGTAAGGAGGGTCGTCCATATCGTGCCGAGGAGAAGACCGAAGACCCAACCAAATCCTGTATAGCGGTTAAATTTGCTTATCGCTTCTTCCCATTGCAGGCGATCGAGTTGTTCGATCACCAGCGGAATCGACACCGGAACTCCCGCCATCCAGAAGAAATTGAAACTAGCATTGAGAAGTAGGATATGACGGATATTATCCGCTGCAGCCAGAAAGAACAACATCACCGCGCCACCTAAAAAACCGAGCAGAATGAATGGCTTACGCCGCTTAAGGCGATCAGAAAGTCGTCCCCAGAAAATGCTGGCAAAGACGCCGACGAGACTGGTCGCGCCTGCAACCAATCCAACGTCTTTGGCGCCACCATCGAGGACGGCGATGATGAACAACGGTATAAGCAGAGAATTTCCACCGACCGCTACATTGCCCAATAAAAAAGAAAATTGCCAATTAAGTTTCATGGCTCTTTTTAGCTAACCCACCTTTGAATTTCAACTTCTCTATCTATGCGCTCTTTGGCGCGATCTTTTTTGTAATCGCTGCAGTTTATCCCAAAAGAAAGATTTTTCCACTCTGTTTTTTGGGGTGTCCGGCAAAATTTCAACACCCCTGTAAAGCGATGAAGAACAAGTCTAACAGCTTATGTTACCCATAACAGCACCAAGAAACTAATATTGCAAAGTCTCTTTGTAGACAAACCTAAAACCAAACTGTAGAAATTTATCTTTGGTTCCTCGCGCTCCAGGCCCTGTACAGTCATTGTACAGGGCAGGCACTTTGCACTTTGAAATTTCTATGCCGCAAGGCAAGGCAAATTTTCTTTCTCTCGCCAAGATCGCCAAGAAGTGACTTTTCCACCCCTAATAACGTAAAATAGATCGAATACTGGGACAAGGAGCTGACATAATGAATGACACACGCACTAAGATCGTGTGCACGATTGGTCCTTCTTCGCGCGATGAGACGACATTGCGAAAGTTAATCCGTGCGGGGATGGATGTAGCGCGAATCAACTTCTCACACGGGACAAAAGCGGAACACGCAAAGGATATCGCTGCGATCCGACGCATCACAAAGGAAGAGGACCTTCCTGTTGCAATCATGGTCGATCTTCAGGGCCCTAAGCTTCGTCTCGGAATGATCGATCCCGAGCCGCTCGTTCTGAAAGAGAGCGATATGGTCATCCTCACCTCTGGCCCGGCGACCGGCAAGGATAACAGGATAAACCTCCCCCACCCTGAACTGATCAGCGATGTTCGCGTAGATGATCGGCTCTACCTCGACGACGGTACTTTCGAACTTGTCGTCGAGAAGAAACATGCTGACGAGCTCGTCTGTAAAGTCATCGCGGGAGGCAGCCTCTGTTCCCGTAAGGGGATCGTTGCCCCGCGCAACACGCCGCTCGATAGATCGCAGATCTCTGTCATCACCTCCAAAGACCGGGAGGATGCCCTTTTCGCCCTTAACCACGGTGTTGATTTCATTGCTCTCTCGTTCGTGCGCAGCGCGCGTGACATCGAGACGCTCCGCATGCTGATCGATCGTGAGAACGACAAAAAGGACGATATAGCGATCGTGGCCAAGATCGAAAAGCGCGAAGCATTAGATGATTTTGACGCTATCCTTGCCGCAACAGATGGAGTGATGGTGGCACGCGGGGACCTGGGTGTAGAGGTTTCGGTGGAGAAGGTTCCGCTTTATCAGAAGGAGATTATCCGTAAGTGTAACGCTGTAGGAAAACCGGTGATCACCGCTACCCAAATGCTGCAATCGATGATCACCAACCCCAATCCCACCCGCGCTGAAACGAGTGACGTAGCAAATGCGATACTCGATGGGACCGACGCCGTGATGCTCTCCGGAGAGACAGCGGTGGGGCGTTACCCGGTCGATGCGGTTGTAATGATGGCGAAGATTTCCGCCATAGTCGAAGAGAAGATGCTTTGCTGGGTGGACGCGGTGAATTTTACCGAGATCGAGCGTACACAGCCGATTACCGATGCAATCAGTGATGCAACAGTAACGATCGCCAGGAATCTTAGCGCGCGGCTGATCGTCACCTCTACCTGGAGCGGATACACAGCTCAGCAAGTGGCGAGGAAGCGACCCAAAGAACCTATTCTCGCATTCACCTCCAACGAAACAACCTATCACCGGTTGGCATTGACATGGGGAGTGACCCCGATACTGCTGCCGTCACATCAGAACATCGACGCGATGCTTGCGACAATGGATAGCACTTTGGTACAGCTACATTGGGCCGAGCCGGGCGATCTCATCGTCGTTACCGGTGGACTCCCGCTGGGAGACAGAGGGCGAACCAATTTTCTGAAAGTACATCAGTTGTAACTTGACATTGTCACATTTAAATAGGGTATCATTCAGAGGGTGTTAAATCAAAGCTCTATTCATATTAGCTGTTGGCAGTCATGGATCAAGAGCATTCTACCGCGGTTAGAAACCAAGCTTGAGAGGTTTGCGCATCGGCATTTTTACCTAACCGGCGATACCAGCCGAGATAGTTC
>DOHL01000126.1 GCA_003535305.1 Candidatus Acetothermia bacterium | reverse complement strand
ATCGGATTGAGCCAAACTCCTTCGATCTCTTCGTTGCAAGCAGGACATCTTCCAGCGCGCAAGTGATTCTCTTTGACAAGAAAGCCTATCCGTTCGATGAGCAACTCGCTACAAGTAGGACAACGGGTGGTTTCACCTTGTCCAGGAATGTTACCTTCATAGACATACCGCAACCCCACTTCAAAACCTATTTGTCGGGCTTGCTGGATGGTCTCTATCGGAGTCGGCAGGTGATCGGTCATGCGATATGCGGGGTAAAACCGACTCACATGCCATGGAATCGACTCTGAGATTCCCTTGATTGCTTCGGCGGTCCATCGCATCTCTTCCGCGGAATCATTTACACCGGGAATGATCAGTGTGACAATCTCAACCCATACTCCCATGCTGTGCATTAGGCGGATTGTATCGAGCACCGGCCCGAGATTTCCACCGGAAATCTCCCGGTAAAATTTCTCGGAAATCCCTTTCAAGTCGATACAGATACCATCCAAATAAGGGCCGATTATCTCTGTCGCCGCCGCTGTCATGTACCCATTCGAGACGAAGACGTTTTTTAATCCTTCTTCGTGTGCCAGCCGTGCGGTATCATAGGCATATTCAAAGAAGATAGTCGGCTCACTATAGGTGTAAGCGATCGTCTTACATCCCCTTGCCTTGGCCTCAGCCACGATCTCCAATGGTGATGTATCAATACCGATGATTCGGCCCTCATACTCACGCGGATACTGTGAGATATAATAATTCTGACAATTAAGACAGGTAAAGTTGCAGCCGACAGTGGCAACGGAATAGGAAAGAGAAGCAGGAAGAAAGTGAAAGAACGGCTTCTTCTCAATCGGGTCGATATCGAGCGTAACCGCTTTGCCAAAAACCAAAGAGTACAGAGTTCCGTTACGGTTTTCCCGTACTGCACAGATACCCCGCTCTCCTTCTTTGATCACACAACGATGGGCGCAGAGCAGGCAACGCACTCTTTCTTTGCCGGCTTTTTCGTACAACATCGCTTCTTTCATCATCGACCAACATGATCATATCACGGAAAGGACGATTTACCAAAGAAGAGGGGGTATTTGTTGGAGTCTTAGTGACTGAATCATTACGACAAGGGCGCCTTTCCCTCTCCTGCTATTTTACTTAGAATTACAGTTACGATGTCACAGTTAACTCTACAACATATTGAGAAGGTCTTCGGCGCTCAAATTTTATTTCGCGACGTCTGTTTGCAAATAGGAAAAGAGGATCGAATCGCGTTAATCGGCGCCAATGGAGCAGGAAAGTCAACTCTGCTGCGAATCATCGCCGGAGAAGAGAGACCGACAACAGGGATAGTCAATAAAGCCCGCAATGTCAAAATTACTTATCTGCCACAAACGGCAAGATTGAACGGGACAGATACGATCATCTCCACGATGCGTAGTGCTTTTTATTATTTGCGCACTATAGAGAAAAAACTGCGCCAGTTGGAGGCGGAGATGGAGAGATCTGATCCGGATCTACTGCAGCGTTACGACGAACTACTTATCCAATTCGAAGCAGGAGGTGGGTATATTTACGAAGTAACTATCCAAGAAGTATTGACCGGTCTCGGTCTGCCCGAATCGACGTGGCAAAAGCCGATCGATATCTTAAGCGGCGGGGAACGCTCGCGCGCTGCATTGGCAAAAGCGATCTTGGAAGAACCTGATCTACTCCTTCTCGACGAACCGACCAACCACCTTGATTTTGCCGCTCTCGAATGGCTGGAAGAGTATCTCTTACGGTTTAGCAGAGCAATCATCCTTGTATCGCATGATCGACATCTTTTGGATAAAGCCACGACCAAGACATGGGAGATAGCATTCGGAGAGATTTGCTCTTACCCGGGAAATTACAGCCGGTCGCAGGAGCTGCGGTCTGCCGAGCAAACACGAATCCAGAAGGCCTATGACCAGCAGCGTCTTTATATTGCCAAGCAGGAAGAATTTATCCGGCGTAATTTCGCCGGGCAGAAGAGCCGTCAGGCAAAAGACAGGGGGAAGAAACTGGCCCGATTGAAGAAGCTCGAGCCACCTCCTAACGCCAAGAATTTAACATTGCAGATCCACTCCGGTACTCCGAGTGGAAAATATGCGGTCAGACTGGATGGACTGGAGGTTGGGTTTAATATTACCGGTCAATCGCTGTTTCGTTGTCCAAACCTCGTTGTATACCGCGGAGAGAAGGTAGCGATCATCGGACCGAATGGCTGCGGAAAGACTACTCTCTTAAAGACGATTCTTGCGGAGATGCCTCCTTTGTCAGGCCTGGTAACGCGTGGTCACAATGTAAGGATCTCCTACTACAGTCAGACACAAGATGAATGGCGGGGTAATGATACGATTCTTGGTGTAATTCTCGCCCGTTCTGATCTTACGGTAGGGCAGGCACACAGCCTTCTCGGTCGGTTTCTTTTTTCTGGTGATACAGTGGAAAAACGGATCAATACCCTCTCGGGCGGGGAACGGAGCCGCATCGCACTTGCCCATCTTTCTTTGATGGAGGGGAACTTGTTGTTGCTCGACGAACCGACAAACCAGCTCGATCTGCCGAGTCAGGCAATCTTGCAGCGAGCGCTGATCGACTACCAAGGTACGATAATCATGGTCTCGCATGACCGCGCATTACTGCACGCTGTTGCGACGCAAATATGGGAGATTCGCGACGGGCAGTTACATGTCTTCTCCGGAGATTACGCTTACTATAAAGAACGCTCAGCGATAGAGAGAAAGATAAAGACGAGCGCTCAGGAAAAGAAGACTACCTATAG
>DOHL01000015.1 GCA_003535305.1 Candidatus Acetothermia bacterium | reverse complement strand
AGGTTCGTAGTAGCGACTTTAGTCGCTGGTTACGCAGCTGTAACGACTGAAGTCGTTACTACGACCCCCTATAATGAGAATTGCTGCATCTTTTAGGTCGCGTTCTGGTCGCTGGAGAATAGTTCTGTTGCCGGCGCAGTAAGTCGTTGAATGCCTGGCCGCGTTCTTCATAGTTACAGTAATGATCATAGCTTGCGCAAGCAGGGGAAAAGAGTAAAATATCGCCGCAGTCGGCATGGGTGAGCCCAAGGTGCAATGCTTGCGCAAGGTCATCGGCTCTTTGTATGGCTGTATAACCTGTTTGGCGCAAGATCCCGTCTAAAAAAGGCGCCGCCTCTCCATACAGGATCACACCCTTTATTTGCGCGGCGACGATCTGCCGTGCCAGCGCTTCATATCCTCCTCCTTTATGTCGGCCTCCCATGAGCAAGATTATCGGTGCGGAAAACGAAGCGATGGCAGCAGCAGTCGAGGCAGCTGTTGTCGATTTAGAATCATTGTAGATCATTGCTTGATTCACCATACCTGCATACTGTAAGCGAAACAGAAGAGAAAGGGCGCTTTCGATCTTTTTCCATGGCAAGGAACTGAAATCGCAATCAGAGAGCAAGGCATGGACCGCGGCGCTCGCAGCAAGGAGATTCATCCGTTCGTGCGGATAAAGTTTCTTTAGCCATGGAAGATCCGGAAGTTGGAAATGGTCAAAGAAAACCTTATGGGAGCAGAGATGCGGGCACAAATGATTGAGGTTCTCAGGGAGTATAGCGACATCCGATTCCTGCTGATTCATAAAGATCCTTGTCTCTGTCTCTACATACCTTTCCCATGTGTGATGGCGGTCGAGATGATCAGGGGTGATGTTGAGCAAGAGAGCAACCGGCGAGCGAAAGGCCTTCATCTGTTCAAGTTGAAAGCTGCTTACTTCCAGCACAACGATCTCTTCAGCAGTGAGTGAATCGACTTTGCTGATGAATGGAATGCCGATATTTCCTGCTACCAACGTCCTTTTCCCGAAATGGCGAAGGATCTCTCCGATAAGCGACACTGTGGTGCTCTTGCCATTCGTCCCGGCCACAGCGATCAAATACGATGGCAAAGCGAGAAGGAATGCCAACTCCATCTCCGTAGTGATCGGTATTCCTTCTTTATCGGCAACTGCCAGGAGCGGCGTGGTCGGCGCCACTCCTGGACTGATCACAACTAAATCACTGCCGGTCAATGAACAGGAGGTATGTCCCTGCTCTTCATACGGGATTCCGTGATGAGCCAAGAACTCCTTGTCAACGGCTGCGAGCTCGTCTATTTCTGAAACATAGACGTCGACTCCATGGTCGATGAAAAATTCAGTAACCGCTCTGCCGCTGAGTCCGAACCCGATGATAGTGGCGCGTGAGATCTCGCGGTCAGCTATCTCCACTCAGTGCCTCCTCAATCCGCTCTTCCAGGATGAGCGATTCGGAGAACCCTGCCATTCGCAGATAGTATTCCGCAGCAGCGATAAGAGCAGATCGTGGCACAGTACCGGCGATCTCACTTCCGATCACCATCACTCCGTATCTTTCCGCTTCTCGTACTACCATTTCGAAGACGCGATGGATCGGAGTTTTGGCGAAATCGGTCAGATTCATCGACACCTGAACAATGCCGCGATCTTCCAATGAGAATCCGAGCGCTTTGACAAACCGTAACCCTCCACTGCGATGGCGGACTGCTTCCGCGATTTGCTGAGCGATCTTTACATCGGTGGTGGCTAAGTTGATATTGTACGCGATCAGAAATTGGCGTGCTCCTATTGCAGTGACTCCGGCAGTGGGGTGCACTCTCTTCTCGCCAAAGTCCGGTTTCCATTCCGGAAGGAGGATCTTTTCTGCGAATCCTTCAAACTCGCCGCGGCGAATAGTTGCAAGATTACGTCGCTTTGCAGAGGTAGCAGATCTTTCATATAAATATACAGGGATGCCGAATCGCTCAGCGATCTCTTGCCCAACGTCGCGTGAAAGGGAAATACATTCCTCTATTGTCGTCCCTTTGACAGGAATGAACGGGATCACATCCACTGCGCCCATACGAGGATGTTGTCCTGTATGTTTGCCAAGGTCGATCAATTGTACTGCTCTGTCGACGAGGCGGATTACCCCTTCTCCGATCATCTCTGGTCGGCCGACGATTGTGACCACTGAACGGTTATGATCAGGGTCTGATTGGACATCGAGGACACGGATCCCGTCACCATCGACAGCGGCAACGATCTCGTCTATAACAGATGTCCGTCGACCCTCACTGATATTAGGAACGGATTCGATCAATTTATTCCACATCGATTATTGCCTTTCGTAAAAAGCATCGGATATACTACTCATTGGTCTTTTTGTTGCGCATTACTGTCACGGTCGCTGTTGCAACGATCTTATCATTGACAGATGCATGTACCTCAGCTTTTAACAGACCATCTTTCTTTCTCAGCGCCAGGGCTTGTAAGATTAACTGGTCTCCCGGAATCACTGGTTGTTTGAACCGTGCCTTATCAACTCCGACGAGGTAACCGGGGGTTCTTTCTTTTGTAATAAGGATAGCAGCGGTCTGTGCCATCGCTTCCAGAATAAGAGTTCCCGGCATCAACAATGGAAGGGGCTCGGGAAAATGTCCTTGAAAGAACGGCTCGTTGATCGTCACGTTCTTAAGTGCTGTCACCCGCTCCTCGGTAAACTCAATCACTCGATCGATCAGCAGATATGGATAGCGAAGCGGGAGAAGTTTCATTATCTCCCCAATTATTTTGACCATATTTATAACGGCGCGAGATACTCGTTTAATCTTTCCCTGACCTGTAGCGTTATATCGAGAATCCGCACAGGATTTCGATAAATGATTACATTTCGTTGCAGAAGGACTAGGTCGAATCCCATCTCTATTCCAACTTGATGCGCTGCGCGAGCGATCTTCATCGTTGCTACTTGGGTAAGTAGGTGATCGAGGTGAGAGAAAGCAGCCTGCGCATGCGCAAATTGACTTTCAAACTCCGCTTGATCAACGAATCCGCCGATCATCGTCGTCACCAATAATGCTGAGATCTCATCTTCCAGCGGTTGCGCTTCATCCCGCAATAGCTCAAGATCACCACGTATATCCTGGAACCCTCTGCCGACGATCATCTTCTCTATCGCTCCCAGATTTATCGCCAGTTGTGCTTGTAACAGCTCAACGTTCAGTAGATTATTTCTATGCCGGAAGTCTTCCTCAGCGATCTCCCCGGCAAGGTGCTGCCGTTGGAGTTCTAATATCTCTTCTTGTTTTGTTCGCGCTCGCAAGCGGAGCCCTGCTACTACTTCTAAAATAACGGTAAATGCATTTTCGGCATCCATATAAGCAATTTGCAGGGGAGCATCTACCGGCTCTATCTTTTGCAGCTCGTCTTCTAATTGAACGATCCGCTCCTCTAACTCTGTGATACCGGCTATAGGCATGAAGTACGGAGTAACCGCCCCGCCGATAAACCCGAGAATAAGCGCCAAAATCACCACAATAACCGATGCAGATTTTTTCATTTCAATACCTCCTAATATATTGTATGTACTTTTAAGTATATCCGATTTTCCGTCCGTTAAAAGATAGGGCCGAAAGCAAATCCAAACCGTGGGACAAATGATCTCTCCAGCTCAGGCAGCAGTGGCCATGCCATGATGAATCGGACATGCATCCCCATCACATGCAACGAGACTTCTACGCCGACAGAACTTTTCACCCTCTCAAAGAAGAGCTGATCGTCGAGGTCGGTACCGATATCCCAAAACATAGTCCCTGTCAGTTCCGGTATAAACTGAATACGATGCTCGACGTTCAGATAGAGAAGGCTCGTTCTCCTTGTCGGATCTAACCCGCGGATCGTCGTCACTCCGCCGAGCTCGTATTGCCGATGCTCAGGTAGATTAATACCAAAGCCACCGACAGCGCGCACAGCGAGTGTCTGTTCTCTATCTTCCAGGAACGGAAGAGCGAGTCGGAGAGGGAAAAACTCTGCCCAACTCATATCTATCTTTATAAACTCCACTCCCGGAGCAAAGCCCCCTGCTTTCTCCACTGATAAGTTCCTCGCTGTTCCGGTAGTGGGAAAGAACGGGTCATTACGTCTGTCATACGCCAATGCGACTGCCAGCGAAGAGAGAGGCTCCCACGGCTGCTCGGGAGTACGTGATATTTCGTGGGTAAATGAGAGACCGAGATCGAGAAAATCAGTCAGTCCATAGGTCAGGCGGCCGCGACCACCGAACGTCGTTATCAGACCCACTGTTCGGCGATAGAGCTCCACGCCGACGCGTTCAAAGGTGGGAAAGAACGAGACAGTACTGTAGTTGATGCTCCACGTGCTATCCCCGTCAGCAAGTCCTCGTTGGAAAGACAGGGTGAGATCCTGGCCCGTCCCGAAAAGGTTCTTCTGACTGTAATCGATCTTGCCGACAATGCCGCCGTCAGCGCCAAGAGCAATGGATCCCATGAAACTTCCGAGATCTCTCTGTTCTGTAATCGCCACTGTCAGCCTTATATAGTCATCGATCCACTCCGGAACGATATCGACGACATTAAAATAACCGAGCCCCATCAAGCGGTGATGTGCAGCGATAAGCCGGTTGATATTCAGAATATCGCCTTCTGCAATCGGTAAGTTTCTCCAGATGACAAAATTCTGCGTATGGTAATTCCCTTCCAGGAATATCTCTCCTATCCGTCCTTCTGTTACCTCGATGCGCAACTCTCCGTCGACAACGCCGCGTGCATCGAACCTGGCCATGGTATAACCAGCTTCGTGGTAGAGAGTATGAATTCCTGCCACACTTTGCAAAACGGCAAAATTATCGACTAATCCAACGGGTAATTCTCCCAGAGTCGCTGCGAGCTGTTCATCGGAAAAGAGTGTCGTTCCAGTGAATGTTACTGAGGTAATCTCAGTGGGGAAGTTTATGAAAACCTGTTCGGAGAGACGCCATACAAGGATTATCTCGTCATGGCCAGGCCCCTGAGCAGGGAAGAGGTCAACGACGTCGAAAAAGAGCGATTCATTGAGTGCGATTATCGTGTTGTGAATCTCCACGCTCGTAACGGGTCGATAATCAGGTAGATCGATTAAATCCAGTGCCGCTACACTGGGAACGGTTCTCAGTCCTTCAATCCGGTTCTCGACTACTCGTCCCTCAATGATCTCAATCATCAGCGTCGGTCCGGGGATGACCTCGCCGATTCTGATCAGTGCAAATCCCTTCTCCTCATAGTGAGCGATGATGGCCTGCAGTGCCTGCTCAAGGCCTTGTAAATCCAGCATCTGCCCGATTTCCACTCCATGTTCACGTAAGATATCCAGGATTTCATCGGTGGGCAAAATTTTCCGTTCATAGAGCCTTATCCCGAAGATTTCAACCGGTTCTTTAGTGGTGTTTCCACTGATAATGATCTCGTTTAAGACAGGATTCTCTGCGACGTAAAAGATAATGATGATCTTGCCGCGCTCTACTTCCACCCGCGGGATGACTTCGCGGAACTTTCCAGTGTCAAATATCGCCTTAACGCTCTCGCGGATCTCCATTGCTTCGATACGTTCACCCGGGTTGAACGTCACATGCGCCAGGATCTCCTCTTGCGTCACCTGCTGGTTTCCTCTGATCTCTATTCTCTCTACTAAAACGGGAAATTCAACGGCCGCTGCAGTTATACTTACCGCTATAATAACGAAAAAGAGAATAAATCCTCTGAATAACCGTCTGCTTGTCATTATCGACCTCCTTCCTCTATTTTGCTTTATTATACTACCAAGCGACGTCCACTTAAAGTAAGTCTTCATCGATCGAGCGATACTGAATCGCCTCGGACAGATGTTCGGCGCGAATCAGTGCAGAGGCGGAGAGATCGGCGATAGTCCGCGCTACACGCAGCAAGCGGGTGTATCCCCGGGCGCTCAGGCCGAAATGATCGATCGCCATCTCCAATAATTTACGCCCTTCAGAATCGAATTCACGCCTTTCTATTTCCTCTTTTATAATGTGATCGCTCTTCTTCGATTTAGTCTCCTCCTTTGCCAATCGTTTCGCGCGTAGCTCACGCGCTGTTTCGACTCTCGATCTGATCGCTGCAGAACTCTCGCCAGTCGGCCGCGAAAGAAGCTCTTCAGAGGTCAGGCGCGGAACCTCGATGAAAATATCAATACGGTCGAGGAACGGACCGGATATTCGCTTGCGGTAACGGCGAATCTCCTGAGAAGTACATCTGCATTCTCGCTCCTTATCACCCAGATGACCGCATGGACAGGGGTTCATTGCCGCCAGCAACATGAAATCCGCTGGATAACAGACTGAGACGCCGGCGCGCGATATCACGATCTCTCTATCTTCTAATGGTTGTCTTAATGTCTCTAAGACATGCCGATCGAACTCTGGTAACTCATCGAGAAAGAGAACGCCATGGTGAGCAAGAGTGATCTCTCCTGGTCGGGGAATTCCACCACCACCACCGACCATACCGGCATAAGATATCGTATGATGGGGAGCACGAAATGGTCGTGTAGTTACGAGCGGCTGTCCAGGAGGAATCATTCCGATGATGCTATAGATCTTAGTCGTATTCAACGCTTCTTTAAAGGAGAGCGGAGGTTGAATAGTGGGGAAACGGCGGGAGAGCATAGATTTTCCCGCCCCAGGAGGACCGACCATAAGTACGCTGTGATCACCGGTAGCAGCCACTTCCAGCGCCCGTTTAGCCTGCTGCTGCCCTTTGATCTCGGCAAAATCAGTCTCATATGAGACAGCAGCCGACCAGGCAGCCTCTCTGTCGATAGAGAAGGGGGTCGGCTCTACCTCTTCACTTAGAAGCTTGATCGCTTCTGATAACGTTAACACCGGATAAACAGGTATCTCTTCAACCAACGCCGCCTCAGCAGCATTATCGAGCGGAAGGATGATGCCGTCGATATTTCCATCTACAGAAGCGCGCAAAGCAATAGGCAGAGCTCCTTTTACCGCCCGCACTTCGCCGTTGAGTGCAAGTTCTCCTAAGATGAGATATCTTTTTGCCGGTACAGGAAGCTGCTGCGAAGCGATGATCAGCCCGAGAGCGATCGGAAGATCGAGCCCGACACCCTCTTTGCGTAAATCGGCAGGAGCGAGATTGGCGGTGATGCGGGTGGTAGGAAAGGAACAACCTGAGTTTTTAATTGCGCTGCGGATGCGCTCACGACTCTCGGTCACCTCTTTCTCCGGCAAACCGACAACGCTAAATCCAGGGAAACCGCGCGCTACATCACACTGAACTTCGATTAATTCCGCATCAATACCGATTACCGCCGCGCTGATCACCCGGGCAAACATCATTCCTCTCCTGTAAATGCGTTTTTATGTAGACGAAAATCATTACCGGAGATAGCAACGGCATCGAATCGCACCGCTAAATCGCAATCATTATTGGCAAGGTAAATCCGTGCGGCAGCGATTATACGCTTCGTTTTTCGTGTTGAGATAGTCTCTTCCGGACTGCCATGACTCTCTGTCCTTCTCGCCCTTACTTCGACAAAGACGAGTTGGTCGCCGTCTCTGGCAATGATATCAATTTCACCGAACCGACACCACCAGTTACGAGCGACAATAGCATATCCACGTGAGCGCAGGAACATTGCGGCCTCTTCTTCTCTATGCATCCCTGCGCGTTGTGCAGCCATAATAGCAGTAGGATAGCATTATTAGGCACAAAGATCAAGGAGGAGACAGGGGAACGAAAGTAAGCATTTAGTAAACCCATACTGGCTGAAATGTGGCAGGCCATGCATAGTAATTGTGCAGGG
>DOHL01000154.1 GCA_003535305.1 Candidatus Acetothermia bacterium | reverse complement strand
GTTGTACGCGAACCAGACATCGCGAAATTCTATCTCGCCTTTAAAATCAGGGATTACTTGTCCTTTCCCGCGATCTTCCGCTTCTTCATCGAGCAACAAGAAAATTCGTTCTGAAGAGGCCATCGCTCCTTGGAGGACGTTATAACTCTGTGATAAGTTCATGATCGGTTGAAAAAAGAGACGAATATAGGCGATAAACGCAACGAGTACTCCAAAGCTCAACCCACCACGCAGGAGGTCGAATCCACCATACCAGATTATCGCTGCAATGGCAATTGAGCCGATGAGCCCCATTATCGGGTTAAAGACAGCTACGCTCAGCATCTGCTTGATCTCCGCTTGATATTTTTCAGCGTTGACGTTGGAAAAACGGGAGTTGCTCTTTATTTCCTGCACAAAGAGGTGGATGATCTCCATGCCGGAGATGCTCTCTTGCAAAAAAGAGTTCAGCTTGGCAAGTGTACGCCGGACATTGCGGAAAGCTTCGCGAGCGTGGTTGCGAAATTTGCGTGCTGCGAGGAACAGGAACGGGGTAAATCCAAGGATGATTAATGCCAGTTGCCAGTCAATACGCAACATGATGATAAAGACACCAATGATGAGAAAGAAATCACGAAATAAAGTAACCAATACCATGGTATACATTTCATTTATCGCTGCCACATCATTTGTCGTTCTGGTCACTACACGGCCGACCGGAGTACGATCAAAAAAGCGGACGGGAAGGCGTAAAATGTGGGAAAAGATCTGATGGCGCATGTCGTACATCACTCGTTGCCCGGTCAGTTGAAGAATATATACCTGCACCGCATTGAACACAAAGCGCATCACCAACGCTATTACAAAAACTATCACCAACAGAGAGATTCCACGAAGACTTCTTTCCCGCAGTAATACGCGATCGTTGTGCGGCAAGAGAGCAAGATTCTCTTCTCTGATGGCATACCCTCCTTGCAAGGGGATGAATAATTCAGCATGACGTGCGACAACGGCGATTACTGCTGCATCATCAACTGCAATGAACAGATAGCGTTCTATTCCTATATATCCGTGCTCCTCCCACCGGATACGCGTTGCATTTGGTAGAGAGCGCAGATCGACCAGGTATGTATTCTCTTTTGATCCATCTTGCGTCGGCAAAGATAAGGGAAAGAGAATGACAGGCGGGCCGATCGGTTCTTCAGCCGGCAAGGTGGCAACAGCGAATGGAAGGGTCATATAACGATCAATCGCCATCTTTGTGATGTATGGCATTGCTATCTCAATTGCCGTCAACGCGAAGACAAGCATTGCTGCGATTAGAAACATCAATTTATACGGCTTTAAGAATGTGATCAGCCGTCGCATCAGGCGTAAATCGAATGCCTGTCCTAATTTCTCATCTTCAATGTTATAATCCATTAACTATTCCTTTTTCAATCTGCTGCAGCCGATAAAGGTTGCTGTATATTCCCTCTGCCTGGACCAAGGTATTATGCTTGCCCGATTCAACTATTCGGCCTTGATCTATAACGATGATCTTGTCGGAGTTTGCTACTGCGGAAACACGGTGAGCGATCACAATACACGTCTTAGCAGTAAATATCGCTTGCAAATTATCCAGGATCGCTTCTTCTTTCTCTGCATCGACTGCAGAGAGAGAATCGTCTATGATTAAGATGCGGGGATTGAGAATGATCGCACGGGCGATGGCGAGGCGTTGTTTCTGCCCGCCGGAGAGTGAGATTCCTCGCTCTCCGACCATCGTGTTAAATCCTTGTGGAAACTCCCTAATCTCATCGTATATTTCTGCCAGTTGGGCGGCACGCTCAATCTCGTCCATCGTTGCCTCTGGTCTCCCGAATCGGATATTCTCTTTTAGAGTCGTGGAAAAGAGGAACGAATCTTGTGGCACAACACTGATCTGTCGCCGTAATTCTTTCAGCGAAAGTTCGTGCACATCGGTTCCGCCAATAAAGAGCGTTCTGGGAGGTGGATCCCATATGCGGGGGATAAGGCGGATCAAGGTGCTTTTACCCGCTCCTGTATGGCCGATGATTCCCAGCGTCATCCCTTCTTCGATCATAAGATCAATATTCTGCAGGACTATCTCCCTGCCGGTTTGATTGCGACGGGATCTTTCCCACTGACCGTTGCTGGAGTTATCAGCTGGTTTTCCATTGTTATAACCAAAACTGAGATTACGAAACTCGATTATCGATGAACTGAACAATTTAGGATGACGGGGTGTACTGATCACTGGTTCGGTGCTCAAGATAGCATTTATCCGCTGTAGTGATGCGCGACCGCGTTGAATCAGATTCACCGCCCAACCTAAGGCGACCATCGGCCAGGAGATTATCATCACGTATTGACCGATAGCGACAAAATCTCCCAACGAGAGATCTCCGCCGACCACATTGCGGCCCCCGACCCACAGGACGATCGCCAGTGACATACCGCCGAGCAAGGAAATCAGCGGTTGAAACAACCCCCAGATCTTGACTAAGTGCATATTTTTGTCGACCAACTCAGTGTTGATCACATTAAAATCACGGTTTACCCCCTCTTCTTGCGCAAATGCCTTGATGACTCTAATGCCCGCGACATTTTCGCGCACATTCTCCATAACGTGACTGAATGCCTGTTGCACTGCTTGAAAGCGGCGGTGAATCACCTTTCCGAACCCGAACATAAGTAAAAAGAGAAACGGAAGCGGGAGGATCGCATAGAGCGTCAACCGGGGAGCGATCGAAGACATAATTATCAGCGCAAAAGGAATTAAGATGATCGGATCGATCAACGTCAATATACCAAAACCACATGCCCTTGTCACAGCGTCGATGTCATTTGTGGCATGAGCCATCAGATCGCCGGTCTTTGTCCGATTGTAGAACGAAGCGTCCATACGGAGCAGATGCGAGTAAAATTTGCTCCGCAGCGCTTGTTCGATACGGCGTGATGTGCCGATAAGGAAATACCGCCAGAGAAAACGTAATCCCAGAGTAGCTAATGCCAACCCTGCAATCTGCAGGGCACTGCGAATATATCCCCTTTCGCCGCGGGCAAAGAGATCGATCGCCTCACGAATAACCAACGGAACGATTAGACTGACTCCATTTAACAGTATCAGCGCGACGAGACCGGCCGCCACTCGCCAGCGATAGCGCCAGAGCCATATGAATAGTGTCTCCTGCTGTTTATTTGTGCGCCCTGTCGGAATGGAAGAGGATCCATCATTTTTTCGCAACTGATTTGCAGTAGCTTTATCTGTTTCTGTTATATCTTCTGTTCTTTGCTTGCCCATCAATATATTTCGTATAATATTATTTCGTATGCTATATTTATACCATGAAGCACTACTTTACTGAAACCTGCAAAAAGTTTCAAGGTTATTTTCACAATCTTATCAGGGGCGCGGGGAAAAGTTGTACCACCCGG
>DOHL01000041.1 GCA_003535305.1 Candidatus Acetothermia bacterium | reverse complement strand
GGATCAGACTCCAACCCTTTTCTCTGAAGCCAATAATGCACATTTGCCTTGCCGCTCATCAGTCCAATTTCAATGATCTGATCGAAACCGAAATCATATGCAGGGACTGCAGAATAGACCAAATCACGCAGCCAATGGTCCTTTTCCTTGGCGATTGATTTAATGATTGCCGCAGCATGAGTGCCGGTAGCAGTTCTAAATGCATCTCTTCCTACTGCAGGATAATTAAAGGGAATCGGAACTTTGCAGTACTTGGAGACAGCATCGCAATATTCTTTCAGTTTCGTCAGGTCATGCTTAATAACTCCCAGAAGTTTCAAATTGATTAACAGCATGTCCATCGGTGTGTTTCCGGTACGCTCGCCGATCCCCAGTGCAGTCCCATGGACACGGCCGGCTCCGGCCTCAATCGCAATCAATGTATTTGCAAGGGCCAGCCCTCTGTCGGAATGGCTATGCCAGTCGATCTTAATATCTTTTTCAATCGGTCCAATAATCTCTTTTTGTACATACCGAATCAATGCCTTAACCCCGGCAGGAGTCGCATGCCCAACGGTATCACACAGACAGACCCGCTCCGCTCCATATTTAATTGCAACGGCCAGTAGTTTTTTAAGCGTCTCTGGATCGGTTCGCGTCGTGTCTTCGGTAACGTACATCACCCGGCAGTTATTGGAGACCGCAAATTTAACAGACTCTCGTGTCTGTCTGAGCATGCGCTCTAAATCCCAACCTTCGGTATACCTGCGAATCGGACTTGAACCAATGAATGCATGAATTTCAATCGGCAATCCAACTTTCTGTGAAATATCGATTATCGGTTCAATGTCTGTAATTACGGTCCTTGCCGCACATCCAGCCTGAATGGAGAGATTGCATCTTACAATCTCTTTTGCCAGCCGTTCTACATCACCAGCGATCTTCCCGCTTGCAGCAGGGAACCCAATATCAGCGATGTCAATGCCCAGCTCATCCATCAGATGAAGAATCTCTAATTTCTGCTCTACTGTAGGGTTGGTTACAGAGGGTGACTGCAAACCATCGCGTAGAGTTTCATCATCCAACTCGATGTCGAAATTCAGTTGCGGAGCATCTTGTTTGTTCCAATCATAGATCAAAGATTCTTTTTTCATATTGTTACCAGCTTACTCCCTGTCAGTAAGTATCGCATGAGCAATCAGCAACAATATTATAGTTATTACGGTTGTTTTAGACAACGTATTTGTTTACCGCTTGTCGCCTGATCAGATAAAACCGAGCACATAGTGGAAATAAAAATAGAATGCCGGCAGCGCAAAGAGAAATCCATCGAGCCGATCGAGCGCTCCGCCATGGCCGGGAAGAAAGAGACCAGAGTCTTTAACTCCGGCAGCGCGTTTGAGCTTGGATTCGAATAGATCTCCAATCTGGGTTGCTGCGCTGATAAGACCTGCTGACAGCAGAACATGAAAAACCCAGTCCCCGCCAGTAAGTTCACGGATCAATATCGGAGAAAGGGCGGCGATGATCACTGTCAAGATAAAACCTCCGCCGAGTCCTTCCCATGTCTTATTCGGACTGACCAACGGAAAAGCGCGACGACGACCGAAACGGGATCCTACAGCGTATGCTCCTGCGTCATATGCACATACCATCAAAAAGACGACTGATGCATGGATCCAACCCTCGGGGCCACTGGCAAAGATACGATAGAAGAAATGAAGTAGCCACGGTATATATAGCAGGCCGAATGAGCCGGCAGCGATCACAGCCAGTCCCCGGCGATGCTTACCCCCCCTGAGGTGCCGCAATACTTGATATGAGATTCCTACCAGGAGCGCGATATCCCCATACCGACCGTTAAAAATAATGTAGGCGAAGATGATGAACGGTATTGCAGCTAAGAACTCCCAGCGTGCTACTTTGATATCAATTTTGTGCATCAATTTTATATACTCTGATCCTGCGGGAATTGCTACCATAATGAGCATTATCCCAATTATCCATGACAGGTCGTAACGTGCTGCAATGTATAAGAGTCCTAATATTAATGGGACGAGGATCACTGAAGTAGCAATTCGTTTAATAGCGTTCACGTCTTCTCCTCTGTAACGCCGAACCGGCGTTGTCTCGTTTGAAAGTCGCTGATCGCCTGCAGAAATTCCTTCGCTGTGAAATCAGGCCACATCGTCTCGGTAAAATAAAGTTCTGTATACGCCAATTGCCAGAGAAGGAAATTACTCACTCGCTGCTCCCCTCCTGTTCTGATGATCAGTTCAGGATCAGGAATATGAGGAGCATATAGATATGAGCGGAAAGTCGTCATATCGAGTCTCTCCGGATCGATCGTTCCCGCAGTGATTTCCGCATTGACTTTACAGCAAGCGCGAATGATCTCCTGTCGTCCGCCGTAGTTGAGCGCTACGCTGAGGACAAGCCCACTATTACCTGCCGTCGAGGCAATAGCATACTCAATCGTTCGTTGCAGACTCGCAGGAAAGACTGAAATATCGCCGATGACGAGAAATTTGACGTTACTGGCAACGAATTCCTCCAACTTGGCGGCAATGAATTGATCGAGCAGTTGTATGAGGAAATCGACCTCACTCTTTGGGCGGCGCCAATTTTCCGCAGATAAGGCAAACAGAGTCAAATAGGGAAGATTGAGTTCGCCTCCAGCGAAGCGGATCAGTTCTTCCGCTCTTTTTGCGCCGGAACGGTGGCCGGCGATACGTGGAAGTTGACGTGCCTCGGCCCAGCGACCATTACCATCCATGATCACTGCCACATGACAGGGCAAAGGCTGGTCGTTTCTCCGCTCACTACGTGACATATAACCTCCTTGCCTCACCTACTGTGGTGAGTGACCCACCCACTACCAGCAGATTCTCCGTGGTCAATAAATTGGTCCCTAAGTGGAGCGCTGCAGCCACTGAATCAGTGGCTGTATAAGGAACTGTAAGCGAGATTGCAGCAGCGATCAATCGATCCAATGGAGCTGCTCGTTCGCTCTGCGGTACGGTCAGAATCACTTTATTGAACAGCGGAAAGAGGACGCGACACATCTCTTCTACCTCTTTATCATTCAGCACGCCAAATATAAGGTAGCGCTGCTTGCCGTGCAAAAAATGTTCGCTGTAACGCAGTACATCAACAGCCAGAGCCTGCGCTCCTGCAACATTGTGAGCACCATCAATTACTATGTACGGAGAGTGGTGCACCACCTCAAACCGGCCTGGCCAGTGGACGGATGACAGACCACGTAAAATCGCACTATCTGGGAGTAATAGTCCTTGTTCACGTAGAATTTCAATGCTCTTACCCACTATTCTGAGGTTCTTCTGCTGGTATCCTCCCAAGAGCGGTATATCAACGAGCCGATGAAAATCTTTCCATCCAAGGTTGTACACTGCTCGGCGCCAATCAAATTCTTTTCGCTCGGCTATGACATCGATAGTCGGAGTTAACAAGGCGCCGACACGACTGCATTCCCGCGATACGATCTCTTCGATCTGTGGACTGAGATCTCCGATAAGAAAAGGAACTCCACAAGCAGCAATCCCTGCTTGCTCCCATGCGATTGCCTCCACTGAGCCACCGAGGATCTCCAAATGATCACGTTCCGTGTTGGTAAGGATCGTCAATAGCGGTGCTGCGATATTTGTTGCATCGAACCGACCGCCCAGTCCGACCTCGAGCACGATAATCTCGACTCGTCGACGAGAAAAATAAAGGAATGACATAGCAGTTAATGCTTCAAAGATAGTCGGTTTCTCTTCAGCCGCAGTAATAATCGGTGCCAGCTCCGCCATGCACGTTGCCAAATCTTCTTTGCTGATCCACTCGCTGTCAACTTGAATCCGCTCGCGAATGTCGACCAGCTCGGGCGAGGTGTAAAGACCTACCCGGTAGCCGGCACATTGGAGGATCATTGCGAGCATCGCTGCTATCGATCCTTTCCCATTAGTCCCGGCGATGTGGATCACCGGGATCGATCGCTGTGGGTCCCCTACTCCAGACAAGAGATGGGATATCCTTTCCAGCCCCGGCTTGACATCGCGAAAGGGCAGCTGTTGCAGGATTAAGCAAGCCTCGCTATATTCCATCTATCCCTTTAGCACAGCTATGTACTCTTTTAATTGACGCTGCAACGCAGTATGTTCAGCCGCTCTTTTCTCTTCTCTGGTGATAATTTCGGCCGGCGCTTTAGCGCGGAAAGAGCGATCATTCAGGCGCTTCTGCAAAGAGCTGAACTCTTTAGTGATTTTTCTCAATGTGCTTTCCAGACGCGCACGCTCCTTGGCTATGTCGATCAACCCAGCCAATGGAATGAATATCTTAGTTTCGTCCACAATCTGTTTTGCCGCGTTGACCGGAGGCGTAATCGTCTGGTCTATTTCTACGTGATCAGCGCCGACCAGCGTCGAGAAGGCTGTGGTCTTCTTTTTCATCAACGCGGTGATCTTTTTGTTCTGCGTGTTGATAAAAACCTGAATCAGCGCCTTCTGCGGGATGCGCAACTCGGCACGCACTGTTCTCACTGCTTTTACCATCCGCTGGAAAAGATCGACTAGCTCCTCTGCTTCTGAATCGATTGCCCTATGCTCGGCAGAGGGAAAAGGTTCAATTGCGATCGGTGATCGCTTGCTATCGATCCGTTGCCAAATCTCCTCGGTAATGAACGGGATAAATGGATGAAGTAATTTCAATATCTCTTGCAATAAATAGTAGATAACCGCGACAGCGCTTTTATCATCTGATTCATCGAGACGTACTTTTGCGATCTCCAGGTACCAGTCACAGAACTGATGCCAGACAAAATCATAGAGGATATCAGCAGCGTGGTTAAAACTGTAAGATTCAAGATGATTACACACCAGCTCGGTTGTCTTTGTCAACCGCGAGATGATCCATCGATCTTCTATTTCCACCAATTCCGGGAGCTCATTCGGTCTGTCATCCCCTATTTTCAGGAGGATAAAACGCGCCATATTCCAGATCTTATTCAAAAAGTTGCGGCTCGCTTCGATGTCACGCATTGCAATGCGCATCCCCCGTCCCTTGGAGGAGGATTGAGCGAGTGAAAACCGCAACGCATCCATACCATAACGGTCTTTTATCTCCAACGGATCGATGACATTCCCTCGCGATGAACTCATCTTGGCCCCATGTTCATCCTCAACGAGCGGCGTAAAATAGACTTCTTTAAAGGGAATATCGCCTTGGAAATGAAGCCCCATCATGATCATCCGTGCGACCCAAAAGAAGATGATATCGAAGCCGGTAATAAGGAGCGAGGTAGGATAAAAATAGTCGAGTTCTTCTGTTTGCTGCGGCCATCCCATCACTGAGATCGGCCACAGAGCTGAGCTGAACCAAGTGTCGAGCACGTCTGTCTCTTGCTCGATATTATCGCTTTGGCAAGCGCTGCATCTCTGCGGAGGCTCAGCAGCCACTGTAATTTTGTTGCAATCGGCACAGTGCCAGGCCGGAATACGATGCCCCCACCACAGTTGGCGCGAGATACACCAGTCCTTGATATTCTCCATCCAGTTAAAATATAGCTTCTTCCAGCGCTGGGGAGTGAACTTAATCGTATCAGTACGGACCGCTTCGATCGCCGGTGCGGCGAGATCAGCCATCGAAACGAACCATTGTGTAGAGATAAACGGCTCAATCGGTGTATCGCACCGTTCGCAATGACCGACAGCATGGCGATAGGGAACGATCTTCTCTAATTGTTCACGCTCTTTCAGGTCAGCGACGATCTGCTTACGAGCGACATACCGATCAAGGCCGGCATATGGACCGGCATTGTCATTGAGAGTGCCATCGTTGCTCAGGATGTTGATCTGTGGCAGATTATGCCGTTTGCCGATCTCAAAGTCGAGTGGATCATGAGCCGGAGTAATTTTAAGCACGCCGGTGCCGAATTCAGGATCGATCTCCACGGCGTCTACAATCGGGAGTTCCCGTTCCAGCAGCGGTAGAATCACCTTGTTTCCAATCAACGAGTTATATCGATTATCATCGGGGTTGATCGCAACGGCGCTGTCTCCGAGCAGCGTCTCCGGTCGGGTGGTAACGATAGTGAGATGATCTGCGGAATTTCGCAAAGCATAGCGAATATGGTAAAGATTGCCGTCGATCTCGCGATGGATCACTTCCACGTCGGAGATCGCTGTTTGGCAGCGTGGACACCAGTTGATCAGTCGCTTGTCCTGGTAAATATAACCCTCGTGATAGAGTTTGACAAATGCTTCGCGTACCGCATGGGAAAGACCAGGGTCAAGCGTGAAGCGTTTGCGCCGCCAATCAGGCGAAGTTCCAAGCGCTTCCATCTGTCGCTGAATGTGCCCGCCATATGTTCTCATCCACTCCCACATTCGCTCCACGAACTTCTCGCGACCAAGGTCATGGCGTGTGCGACCCTCTTTGGCCAGTTCCCGCTCCACCACATTCTGTGCCGCTATTCCGGCATGGTCTGTCCCTGGGAACCAGCAGGCGACATAGCCATCCATCCGCTTATACCGAATAAGAACATCGTGCAGGGTGTATTGCAGTGCGTTCCCGATATGCATTGCCGAAGTAATATTCGGCGGTGGAATGACCATTGTAAACGGTTTTTTGTCCCGGTTGATATCAGCATTAAACAGCGCATTCTCTTCCCAGAACGAATAGATTTTATCCTCTACCGCAGCAGGATCGTAGCGCTTCAGAAGTTCCATTCCATCCTTCATAATAGGCTTAATGATAGCTAATTAAGACGCTTTTCGCAATAGGTGTCTTTCAGCAGGGAATTGACATCTGCTGCGCGAGATGCTAACATTTGACAGACCCGAGCCGAGCGGATTAGGCGAACTCTGACTTCGTCTATTGGGTTGTTATCTGCCATAGCCAGCGCTTATAGCACTTATAATGATGGGGTTTGAAGAGAATAAGAATAAGAAATGGAAATCCAGATTGATCCTCACGTCCTGGAACGAGCTGAGGAACGCGGCACGGTAACTATTATGAGCAAAAGAGGGTGGAAGTAATCTACACCATAGAAAGAGGGGTTATAGTGATTGTGACGGTTTATGTCTTTTACGGAAAATGGGAGGAGGAGAATGCAGATACTATATAATGCCAAGACTGATCTGCTTTACATTCGCTTAGATGATCGAAAACAATCGGTGATTAATAAGCGATTCTCTGAAGATATCGTGTTAGATATAGGAGAAGGTGACAGAATTGTAGGCATTGAAATCCTCGATGCTTCCAAACGTTTGAATTTAGAAAGGCTATTGCCTGTAAAGTACGAGATTCCGGTTGAGACGGCATAGAGCGAGCTGGCTACGGCAGATAAAAACGTTATACGCAACCGCCTTGTGATACTGAAGAAGATGAAGGGATGAGCAAATGCTAAAAGGTATTCAATTCGTTACGAATGCAGCAGGCGAGAAAACCGCCGTCTTGATTGACTTGAAACAATACGGCGAGCTTTGGGAGGATTTCTACGATACTCTCATCGCTCGTCAACGGGCTGATGAACCACGCGAGTCTTTGGAATCGGTTCGGGCAATGCTGAAGCGACAGAAGAAACTGAATGCCTGAGTATACCGTCACGTTTGCTCGATCAGCCCGAAAGGAACTGGAATACCTCAGCGCCAATGTCGTCAACCGGGTATTTCCCAAGATAGAGAGTTTGGCTCGGAATCCCCGTCCCCTGACTGTCGCAAGCTCCGAGGCTTCGAGAACCTTTGGCGCATTCGCATCGGGGATTATCGCCTGATCTACCAAGTATTTGATGACGAGATGGTGGTTGACATTGTAGCCGTGCGCCATAGAAGCCAGGCTTACAGATTCAGATAGACGGCGGCTGCGTACAACACACGCTCCTTCTTTGCCGGCGGAGAGTACGCGACAAGTAAAGGATGATATGTCAGCGAGACGGTGGTGACAAGAATGTATAACTACGGAGAATGTGAAATCTGTAACACACCACTTCAGGAGAGGAATATTCAACAAGACTTCTGGATTAAGGGCAGGTTGGTAGTAATTGAAAATGCTCCAGCCGGGGTATGTCCTAAATGTGGTGAAAAAGTTGTCAATGCACAGGTAGGAGAACGTATCGCTGTACTCCTTAAAGATAGTAAGCGCATAGACAGGGCCCCTACTATATCCGTTCCCCTTATAAAGTACGAAATAGAAACCAGCGTGGTTTGAGCCTTTTTGGACGCACGGCAGATAACAGGAACTATATTAAAAGTAGTCTCCCAGGCATAAAGCTGTTATGCTGAAGAAAAATAAATTGAAGGGGGTTGCGATGGCCAGTATATGCGGCTCGTTTCGCTCACCAACATCGCAAACAGGCGAAGCGTTGAGCGAAATTATCAAGCAGGAGGATTCAAAATGGACATAGGATCGATTGGGGCAATCATTGGTCCAATGGTTGGCTTGTCAGTTGCCGCCATTGTAGCTTATCGCGACATCAAGGGTTCAAAGACGCCGGCTGAACGCAGATTTAAGATAAAGTCGATCATCTGCATGGGTATAGCGGCAATTCTGTTAACAGTCTTGCCATTTGTGCTCTCACGTATTGGGATAATCCAGGAATGGCTAGCTTGGATGGCGTTTGCCTTGTTTTTCATCTTGCTTGTGCCGACAGAACTCTGGGCAAAGAAGCGTCGAGCAACACTTCGAGGTGAGAAAGCATAAGCGATGTCGCCTCGCAGGCGATAACGCTTGGCATTTCCTGGGGGTTATGGTTTAATAGAGGCTCTATTCATGTTAGCTGTTGGTGGTCATGGATCAAGAGTATCCTACCGCAGTTAGAAGCTAAGCTTGAGAGGTTTGCGCATCGGCATTTTTGTCTAACCGGCGACACCAGTCGAGATAGTTCGGCAAGTGGTGTTTCGTCGCCACACCACCAAACCCCAGTTGATATCAGCATTAAACAGAGCATTCTCTTCCCAGAACGAATAGATTTTACCCTCTACCGCAGCATGGTTGTAGCGCTTCAAAAGTTCCATTCCATCCTTTATAGCAGGCTCAATAATAGCTAATTAAGACGCTTTTCGTAACGGGTGTCTTTTGGTGTCGTTATTGGGCCGCTTTATTAATCGGGGAATAACCATTCCCAGTATAATAAAGAGTCCACCGATCCCTTGCATTACTGTCAACCTCTCGTTGAGAAGCAAAAAGCCGAATAACCCGGCAAAGACCGGCTCCATCGTCAGGATGATTGCTGTATAAGTAGAGGTCGAGTAGGCTTGGAACCGATTTAAAACATAAAATGCAAGTGCAGTCGCCAGCAGACCAGTAATAAGGAAAGCCTGTATTAACTGTGCAGGAAAGTAGACAGGAAAGGTCTCTAATGTTCCGGCCCCAAGCAAGCTGAGCACCATCACTACCGATACCTGAACAAGCAGAATTTTGCGATAATCGTCATATTTGATGAATCGATCGATGAGAATGATATGCAAAGCGAAGAAGAGAGCGCAAATAAGGGTTAACAGATCGCCGATATTGAGTGCGGGCGGCTCAACGCCGCCTGTTCCCAACAGCAGAAACACTAACCCTAACAGAGCCACGCCAACTCCCAGCCAAACAGCATAACGCATCCGTTCTTTGAGGAAAAAGAATGCGATAAGCGGAACGATAATAACGTACAGTCCGGTGATAAGGCCGCTTTTAGTTGCAGTAGTGTAGATAAGCCCCCAGGTCTGAAAGAGATAACCGCCGAATAGGCTCAATCCGATTAATATCCCTCGCAGTAGACTACGGCGATTAATTTCCGGAATAACGCGGTAAAACAGCAGAACTAAGACAAAAAAGGCGAGAATAAATCGCCCTGCAATAAAGGTAAGCGGTCCGACAAAGGTCAACGCCTCACGGACGAGGACAAACGTCCATCCCCAAATTACGGTGATGGACAGCAAGGCCAAAGCTGCAAATCGACGCATTATGGAATGCTCCTTTGTTCTTTAAGCCCACGGGGCAGATTACGAGCGCCCAATTGATATAGCTTATGGTGGAAATCTTGTACTACTTTGATGGCGCTAAGTTCACCGCTGGTTTAGGTTAAGGTGGCTGCATGCGCGATCGGTGAAATCGTTTTATCCTATTACGGAATCGGATTTTTAAATTCGTCGGGTGTAAATATCAGGTCGGAAGAGGCCTCCTCAGTAACAGGGAGCACTTTATCCAGAAAGGCGGTCAACCCTTGGAGAAAGGCGCGTCTGTTCTTATCATTTTTCATAGTTTCGATAATCTTCTGGATACGACTAAGCGCCGTTATGAAATCATCCCGCAGAATTTCGCCTGCTTCCAGCGCCGGAGAGAGTTTCTCCCATAACAGATTACCCAAACGAGATGGTGGACGTTCGATGATGATTATCGGGCTGGCCTGTGTGGTGAGAAACTCGACGGCACTGGCAGCATCGTCATCGGTCAGTCTTTCTATCTCTTTGCCGGATTGATATAGCAAGTAAGAAATGTGAAAGCAGGCCCAATGAATCTTATCATCTTTGTCTGGCGAGGGATTAACTCTGCCCCACTCTTCTTGGTAGCGTCGGCATTGTCTTTCCCGTTGAAATTCTTCGTGGTGCGCAAGGAACGAACAACTGGAAAGACAATCGATACGGAGCAGACGATTTTCACCGCAACAGAGAGAACAGATCGGTCCAGCCAACGCAGGGCAACGACGACGGCCTTTTCGTTCATTACACCAAAGACATTGACTCGTCATATTCATGATATTCTCCATTTAGGGTTATTGCCACGAAGAGATCCATGTTATCTGCCTTCGTGCGTCTACCGGTACGTGCTCAGACAGAGACAGGCCAGTATAAAAATTCTAAAATTTCTTTTCAGTTTTTTCCCTGTCTCTTGCCAGGATGCCAAGCTATAAGTCAGATGCCATAGGGTTTGTTGAGCCAAGATTCACGCGGCAAAACATTGGACGTTAGGCCTCGTGCAATGCGCCAAGAACCTTTCTTCTCTGTGCCTGCTGTAGTTTCTTTTAAGCGTAGACAGAAGGCCAAATATTAGCCCTCAATATACTATTCCGCAGACTCTTCCCGCTCCCATGGTTCCATCAATGGGTAATTGTCGCGATTGTGTCCTGCCCCCAAAATACGCATCGACCGATCGCTGATCCCATCGCCA
>DOHL01000034.1:7293-8068 GCA_003535305.1 Candidatus Acetothermia bacterium | reverse complement strand
GTTTTTTGGTTATGGCTTCCACTTCCTTTTCAAGAAGGCGTTTGGCCTGGGTTTTTCCTTTCTCAGGCATACGACCGATATACACAGTATCCAATCTGTTGCCGTTGGCATCGTATGTGCTTACTGTGGCTGCTGTGGCGTGTTTCCACCCCTCCTCTCTGATCAGAACGGATGTGGAGCCCATGCTCATGGCCAGGGTCACGGCCTTTTTAGAAACCGCCTGCTTAGATTGAATTGTATGAAGGAAACCACTTGTTTCCAGAAAATCACCAACATATTCGAGGACTCTTTTGGCTGTCCCTTCTGAGGGTTTCATAAGTGTCCATTTCTTACAATGTTTAACAAATTCTCTAAGAGTCATAGAGGCCAAGCTGTAACAGATGTACTCAGCAGCTGCAAAGCTTACATAGTCATTTATGAACTTGAGCTTTATTTCAAGGGGGCAGATACTGCGATTTGCCTTGTTACTCTGGTAAATTCCTCGTTTAAGGGATATTTCACCTAACAGGGTCAAATACCGGCCAAGCGTAACGAACTTACGATAGTGTTTCTGGCCGTCATGGACAATGGCTTTAGCTCGCTCGTCGTTTTTTAAAAATAACTCATTCAACCCAGACGCTCCGGATTTGCCGAGAGCTTCAATGAATTGCTTTTCAACATATTGAATTCGTGCACCGTTAAATGGGTACTTGGCGATGGAACTGAGTTGTTCCACTACGCCAGTGCGAACAGCCGAAATTATTGCAGATGAGACGCCCTTTGTTTCCATATGTGA
>DOHL01000034.1:5202-6914 GCA_003535305.1 Candidatus Acetothermia bacterium | reverse complement strand
AAATACTAATAACCCTGCTCCATAAGCAGTTTATTACGTAATATGAGGCGTACACCCGGCTACATTTCACGGAGAATGGAATTACACGATCTTCTCTACCCCATCAAAACGCTCAACTTAATTATGGACGACTCCTAAGTTCCGTAAGTGGCCGGCAACCCATTGGCCGAACCACCTCCACACATTGCGGCTCGCCGAAAAAGACGTTGATTTTCTTTTGGTTGACTTCTTTGATATAGTACGCCACGTTCCGTCTTTTCAGCGTCGCTTCGATGAACAGTTTATCTTTAGCACAAGTGGTGTAAAGGACAAGATTCCGCAACCCCTTCTCGTATTCGTACAGGTTATGGGCAAATATCCTTTGCTTGTAAGAGCAAAGTGCGGTACTCTCGGTTTCTCGGTCCATCTTCCTCAAACCAAAACCATACGCTAAATTCTCTCGGTCCGCCTTAGGAGTTATTGCCGCCAAGAACTACGGATCAGAGGGATTTTGCCAGGGCAAGAGCCCAAGCTTTAACTTCTTCTTCAGCCGCATCATCGACTCCAGACCCAATGTCGGTCTGAATCTTTAACTTGGGAGCAACTATTGCTGCGCCGCATTTTGTGAGCCTCTCTGCAAGTGTGTCCACTGCCGTGCAGAAGTTGTCAGGGAAGCTCTCTTCATCTCCCGGCCCGAAAACAGCGGCCTTTTTCCCATGCAAAGTTACTTTGGCAAGCTTCTCATGGAAGGGAACAAAATCATCCTGTAGTTCTCCGAGGCCCCAAGTAGAGGAACCAAGGATAATACAATCATAAGAGCTAAGTTCCTCCACCCCTGTTTGGGTAACATTTTTAACCGTCACATCCACTAAACCTTCTTTAAGACCTTCTTCTACGCTGCCGGCTAACGTTTCGGTATTCCCTGTCGTTGAGCCGAAAACCACGATTGCAGTTGCCATCTTTTCCTCCTTTTGATCGTTTATACTGACTCTCTTATATGTCGATGCAAATTAAAAATAAAATCTAACATCAATAAATTTATCCGATTAAAGAGCAAAAGTCAAGTGGATCATAAACCTGGGGATCAGAAAAAATAATCGCACAGTTAAATTAAGGTCTTTGTGGTTATCCTCGCAACAGATTTTTTTGTATCCACGTCGCGGTCGTTGGGGCCTTAATGTTGTTTACCACCCGATAAGAGGCGAAACCGTATTCCAGGCTGTGGTGATATAAATGTGCAGCAGGTGGCGACGCAGCAAACAGATGCAGAGCAAATGGGATCGCCTTCTCCTGTGACAGTTGCCTTAAGTCGTTCCATAGCAGTGCAAAACGTTCCGGAGATCCTTCCTTAGGCGGCTGCAACGAGAGGAAAGCGCAAAGATCATCAATTTCGATTCCCAGCTCTTTGCACGGCTGTAAATGAAGACGCGCTGTTTTGCCGTCTGGATCGATTACCTGCAGCGGGTCGACGCCGCTCTCTGTGATCGGCGGAATCATCTTCCATTCCTGTTTGAGTTCTTTGCGAAACCGTTGTGGCTCTGCAAGGAGATGATCGCATCCGAAAACAGCTTGATAGATCAGCTTTTGCAGATCGACCGGCATCATCTGCGGATGGAGCACAAACTCGTCTCTTAATACCAGCAATAACCTTTCTTTTACGTCCATGGCTGGGAGGATAGAATGAAACATCAGGAAAATCAAGGTCCGGAGTTGGGAGTCAAGAGTCAAGAGTC
>DOHL01000034.1:0-4826 GCA_003535305.1 Candidatus Acetothermia bacterium | reverse complement strand
CAAGAGTCATGAGTCAGAAGTCAGAGAACAGGGAACAGAGAACAGAGAATAGAGAATAGAGAAAGAGAGAATAGAGAAAGAGAGGATAGGAATAAGATTCCATCCCCCAAGCAGGTCTTGACTTGACTTTAGCTAAAAGCTAAAAGCTAAAATAGCTGATAGCTGAATGCTGAACGCTTACGGTCTCTGTGTTCTCTGTGACGAAAAAGTACTTGACTTAGAATAACGATGAAGATAGAATCATCTTTGCTGGAAGGGTAGTCAAGTGGCCCAAGACAGCGGCTTGCTAAGCCGTCGGCGGGTTTACGCTCGCCCGTGGGTTCGAATCCCACCCCTTCCGCCAATCAATGCTTTGCGCCCGTAGCTCAGTGGAATAGAGCGTCGCACTCCGGATGCGAAGGTCAGAGGTTCAAATCCTCTCGGGCGTAATTGGATACAGATCACTACAACTATGCATTTGCTTAAGGAAATTTTAAACGACATCATTGTGCTTCGCTGCTAAGATAATATTTCATTATTGCTACACCAGCGAGCAGTGCTTAAGAGGGGAAGATGAGAAAGTTCGTATTTGTCACCGGTGGAGTCCTTTCCGGTTTGGGTAAAGGAGTAGTGGCAGCCTCGATCGGTCTTCTCCTTAAATCACGCGGCTACCGTGTTACGATGCAAAAGATCGATCCTTATCTAAACGTTGATGCTGGGACGATGAATCCACAAGAACACGGTGAAGTATTCGTTACTATCGACGGAAAGGAGACCGATCTTGATATTGGTCGCTACGAGCGTTTTTTGAATGAAGATCTCACCGCGGATAATTATATAACGACTGGTCAGGTTTATTGGAATGTCATTCACAAAGAGCGTAACGGTGAATTCCTCGGCCAAACTGTGCAAATAATTCCTCATATCACCGATGAGATTAAACGTCTGATTCGACGACCAGTGGAAAAGGACGGCGCAGAGATTTCAGTCGTCGAGGTAGGAGGAACAGTCGGCGATATCGAGGGCCTTCCGTTTCTGGAATCATTACGGCAGTTTAAGGAGGAGATTCCTCGTGAGGATATAGTCTTCGTCCATGTTACCCTCCTTCCTCTTCTTGCTTCTTCAGATGAACTGAAAACGAAACCGACGCAGCATAGCGTGAAAGAACTGCGGACAATCGGAATTCAGCCGGATATCATCGTTGCCCGTTGCAATCGAGCGATTCCGACGGCGGCAAAAGAGAAGATTGCTCTCTTCTGTTCTATCCCGCCGACGCACGTCATCGAAGATCGCGATCTGGCTACGCCTTATGGTGCGCCGCTGGCGCTTATGGAGGAAGAGTTGGATCTGCGGGTCTTGGAAAAGTTGGCCCTTCCAATAGAGAGCGTGAAATTAGAGAGATGGGAGGAACTGATTGAACGGGTCACTGCGCCGGCTCAACGGGTAAAAATTGGTCTTGTCGGTAAGTATATCGAGCTCGGCGATTCGTACATCAGCATCGCCGACGCATTTGTCCATGCCGGAGCGGAGCTGAATGCAGGGGTCGATATCAGTTTGCTGTCAGCCGAACAACTGCAGCGCGACGGGACAGACCGTCTCTTGCGCGATCTTGACGGCGTGCTGGTGCCAGGCGGGTTCGGTGAGCGCGGGATCGAAGGAAAAGTGAAGACGATCACCTATTTACGCGAGAATAAAATACCTTTTTTCGGCATCTGTCTGGGAATGCAATGCGCGGTGATCGAGTTTGCGCGTAATGTCGCAGGGTTAGACAGAGCGAATAGCGCCGAGTTCGATCCTGCAACACTCTATCCAGTGATCGATTTGATGGAAGAACAGACTCAGGTTACGCAAAAGGGCGGCACAATGCGGTTGGGTGAATATGAAGCCGTGTTGTGCGACGACTCGAAGAGTTTTACTTACTACCGTTGTCATCGCATACGGGAGAGGCACCGCCATCGGTTCGAATTCAACTCCGCCTTTCGTGAACAACTGACGCGCGCCGGGATGAGAGTTGCTGCCTCCTCGCCGGACGGGCGATTGGTAGAGATCATCGAACTCGTCGATCATCCGTGGTTCGTTGCTGTGCAATTCCATCCGGAATTCCGCTCCCGTCTGCTCGCTCCTCATCCTCTCTTTGTGGGGTTTCTCAACGCATGCTTAACAAAAAAATCCTCCTGACTCTAACGGTTATCGCTATCGCGGTTGCGCTTGCTCTCGTTATCTTTGCTCCCAAAGTAGAAATTGAAGAACAAGTGCAGGCAGCAGCAGCTGGGATCGTCTTGCGTGGATTTACTGATGATGGGAGGCCGCACTGGATCGTTACTGCGCAGCGAGGAATCCTCGATGACGAAGATTGGCAATTATCCACGACCGAATTTGTTTTTTACTACGAGGATCGCCAACGATTGACCGCAACTGCGCCGTTACTCTATCTGCTCCAAGGCGGTGATCTGGCGCGGCTGCACAACGGAGTTGCAATCGAGCGTGACGACGGATATCACATGTTCACTGAATCGATCGAATGGTGCGCCGATGACAATGTGGTGTCCGCTGCGCAGATAAAGATCACAAGCGATGAATTTGAACTTACAGCCAAAGGGTTTACGTACGATCTCGATCAAGATCGATTCCATGCCGACGACGGGTTTACCGTCTTGCTCGACGGGTTTTCAATTGTCGGCGACGTAATCACGGAGACAGAGACGGGGTTGATAGCCATGGACCGCGTCAGCGCTATTCGTGATGACCATGAGATCATAACGCCACAACTCTTCTTCTATCCCGGCACACGAGAGATAACAGCAGAAGGTGGAATCATACTCTCCTTTGAGTTCGGGACTATCACTGCGGAATCGCTCCGCTATATGCTCGACGACGGTGCGTTTACTGTGGAAGGCCAGGTGCGAGTCGTATTGCAGCACGATTTTTTCCTCGGTGAGCGCTGATGTTAAAAGCCGTCGGGCTGACCAAAATCTACAATGGGCACCGGGTTGTCGATTCCCTCTCCTTGCAAGTGGAGAAAGGAGAGATCGTCGGTCTTCTCGGTCCGAACGGCGCAGGAAAGACGACCGCTTTCCATATGATGATTGGGTTTGTCGCGCCTGAGAAAGGGGAGGTCTATCTTGACGGCAAAGCGATAACGCGCCTGTCGTTCTCTTACCGTGCCCGGCTGGGCATCGGATACCTGCCGCAAGAGCCGTCGGTCTTCACCAAGATGAGCGTCGTCGATAACTTAGATGCAATCCTTGAGTGGAACGTAAATCACAACGCCGGCAGGGAGATACGTGAGGAATTGCTGCGCGAATTCAAACTCGAAAAACTACGCCATCAACGTGCCGGCACCCTCTCTTCCGGCGAGCGACGCCGGGTGGAGATTGCCCGTACCCTGGCAGCATTCCCCTCTTACATCCTCCTTGATGAACCCTTCTCCGGGATCGATCCGCTGGCAGTCAGCGACCTCCAGCAGGAGATCACCGCGCTTCGCCGTAAAGGGATCGGTACCATCGTAACAGATCACAACGTGCGTGATACCATGGCGATCGTCGACTATGTCTATTTGATCAATGAAGGGAAACTCGTTGTCACCGGCACGCCGGAGGAAATCGTCGACAGCGAACTGGCACGTAAATTCTATTTGGGAGAACAGTTTACGGTCTGATTGCGCTGATAGAGCCGTCGGGCAACGATCAGTCCGGCAAAGATGATGATGAGCACGGCGCTGGCCAGATGCGCAGCGCGAAGCGGTCCTATCCACAAGCTGTCGGCGCGCGTAAAACTGACGATAAATCTCGCCGTTGCCGAGAGGACGAAATAGAGCGCAACGATAAACCCCTCTTTGTATCCACTTGTCCGAATGCGCCATAACAAAGCGAATACCAGTAAGTTAAGGATCATCTGATAGAGCATTGAAGGGTGAAGCGGGATACCGGGAAACTGCGCTCCGGCCGGAGAACCAGGAGGAAAAACAATCCCCCACGGCAGATCGGTGGGTAAACCGTGCGCATCGCCGTTTAGGAAATTACCCATCCGACCGAAAACCTGGCCGAGGATCAGGCTGGGAGCGATTATATCGGCCATCGCCCAGAAACGGATACCTTTCCAGCGACAGTAGAGAAACAGAGCGATGATCCCGCCGATGATCCCGCCGTGGATGGCCAACCCACCGTGCCAGACAGCGAAGATCTCTAACGGGTTATGGCGGAAGAAATCCCACTGAAAAGCAACGAAGTACAACCGCGCACCGATGTACGCTGCCGGAATGATGAGGAGGAATAGGTCAAGAATACTCTCGCGTGATAACGGGAGCGCCGTCCGCTTCACCTCGCAGCTGATTAACCAAAATGCGGCTACTACCGCGATTCCATGCAATAGTCCATAGTAACGGATCGTAAACGGACCGATCTCGATAAGTATCGGATGCATACCATCCTCCCTGATTGCCGGCTATTAAGAAATAGGCCATGGGTGAAGAGAGGAACGAGGATCGAGAATAAGAAAGAAAAGTTCTCGAACCCTTAAGAGTCGGTAAAACTCTAACCCCGAATTTGCCCCACAAATGTATTGGGTGGTATAGGACTTGAACCTATGGCCTCATGCACGTCAAGCATGCGCTCTTCCAGCTGAGCTAACCACCCTCTTGTTGTAAGGCGGCGAGCGGATTCGAACCGCTGAATGAGGGATTTGCAGTCCCTTGCCTTACCGCTTGGCCACGCCGCCGTATAGCACTCAGTTTTATAATGTTTTTAACTCTGCCACTCACACTCACACTCACACTCACAGTCACACTCACACTCACACTCACACTCATAGACAATTATACTGCCGGCAGACAATACAATCAAGATAAC
>DOHL01000127.1:613-4394 GCA_003535305.1 Candidatus Acetothermia bacterium | reverse complement strand
TCGAAGTGGCGGCATTCGTTCTTGGCGGGTTGATCCTCGGAGCGATGATCCCTTATGTCTTTTCATCTCTACTGATCCGTGCTGTCGGCAGAACGGCAAACACGCTCGTTATGGAGATACGCCGTCAATTCTCCAGTAATCCGAAGATACTGAGTGGCGATGAAACACCGGATTATCAGCGGTGCATCAGCATCACCGCCCACGGCGGACTGCGCCAGATGGTCCTTCCATCGATAATGGCTGTAGTAACTCCGATCATCTTCGGATTGATCTTCGGTCGCTACGCATTAGGGGGATTCTTGGTGGGAGCGCTTGTTTCTTGTGCGCAACTGGCACTATACTGCGCCAACTCTGGAGGAGCGATGGATAACGCGAAGAAATACATCGAAGAAGGCCATTACGGCGGCCCCGGGTCAGAAGCGCACGCCGCCAGCGTCATCGGAGATACAGTCGGCGATCCGCTCAAAGATACAGTCGGACCGTCGCTCGACATTCTCACCAAACTGATGTCGGTCATAGCGCTCGTCTTTGCCTCTTTATTTCCGATAACACCGATCTTCATGTGGTGACAAGACGTGTTTGGTGAATATTTCCGTAATACCAGCCGGAGTAGATGTGATTAAAACAGGTAACTGTACCGATTGTCTGTGGGTAATCCATTGGTAATCGGCTAAGCTCTTCAGCTTCCTTTCCGTCTTGAGGAGGGAAAAGATGGATAATAAACGACCGGCAGTGGCCTATTTCTGTATGGAGTACGGTCTTCACACGGATCTCAAAATCTATGCCGGCGGATTAGGAATTTTAGCGGGCGACCATCTGAAAGCCGCCTACGACCAAGGTGCCCCGCTTGTCGGTATCGGCCTTCTCTGGCGCCAGGGGTATACAAAACAGCGCATCGGTGAGGACAGACGACCGTATGACGCGTACCCGTGCTATGAGTACGATTTCCTGCGTGATACCGGGGTGACGGTGACGGTCGACATCCGCAAACGGGATGTTTGCGCCAAGGTCTGGCTGGTCGACCGATTCGGTAACGCACCGCTCTATCTTCTCGATACCAACATTCCTGAGAACCACGATCCGTGGATCACCGGGCAGCTCTACGGGTGGTTCGCGGAAGAGAGAATCGCGCAGGAGATGATCTTGGGAATCGGCGGGCTGCGCGCGTTGCGCGCGCTGGGGATCAAGACGGATCTCTATCACTTCAACGAGGGGCACGCCGTCTTTGCCGGAATCGAGCTGATTCGTGAGAAGACACAGGCAGGGATGGATTTTGAAGCTGCCTACGCCGCTACGAAGGACGAGATTGTTTTCACGACCCATACGCCGGTGAAGGCGGGGAACGAAGCTCACAATCACGATCTTCTCCAATATATGGGGGCGTACAACGGCCTCACCCGCGCGCAGATGGAACGGCTCGGCGGTGATCCGTTCAACATGACCGTCGCCGGTCTGCGCCTCTCACGCATTGCCAACGGCGTCTCCGCGCTGCATGCGACCACTGCGCAGCGGATGTGGGAGTTCGTCGGTGATCGACCGCCGATCATCGCAATCACCAACGGCGTCCATCGTAAGACATGGGTTGACGAGCGTATCAACAAAGCCTACACAGAGGGCGGCGACCTGTGGGGGGCGCACATGGCGGCCAAGGAGGAGCTGATCATTGATGTAGAGAGACGCAGCGGCCGGAGGCTGTCCCCCAGCGCTCTCCTGATCGGTTTTGCGCGGCGGGCCGTGCCGTACAAGCGAAGCGATCTGATCTTCCGGCGACCAGAGATCATCGACCCGTTGCTGCGCGAGGGCAAGATACAGATCATCTTCGCTGGAAAAGCGCATCCTCTCGACGATATTGGGAAAGAGACGATCACTCGCCTGGTCGAGATCTCCCATCAATATCCGCAGAGTGTCGTCTTTCTGGAGGATTACGACATGGAGACCGGCCGCCTGTTGACGCGCGGTTGCGATCTCTGGTTGAACAATCCGCGCCGCCCGCTGGAGGCGAGCGGCACCTCAGGGATGAAAGCGGCGATGAACGGCGTCCTCAATCTGAGCATCCTCGATGGATGGTGGCCGGAAGGTTGCGTTCACGGCGAGAACGGCTGGCAGTTCGGTGCGGACGGCGACACCCCGGAACAGGATCAAGAGGATGCAGAGGCATTGTATGCCGTGCTGCTGGACGAGGTGCTGCCCACCTATTACGAGCGACGTGAAAAATGGGTTGCAATGATGCGTTCGAGTATCGTTATGGCCAGTGAGCGGTTCTCCGCGGCACGGATGCTGAATGAGTATTATACGCTAATTTATACTCGTTAATCGGTCCGGATCAGGGAGGTTGTAGTGGACCCCTAAAGCTGGACGCCTCTGTTAGTAAAGAGTAGAGTTCAGGAAGGGGGATGGTAATGAGCAAGCGTCGGAGATTCACACGATCAAAGAAGAGGAGGTGAATCTATCGGAATACGAAGACTTTGCCGATGCGTTGGCTTAAATCGGGTACTTTATTGAGGAGGTCTATCAGAAGAAGCTGATCCATTCCGCGCTGAGGAGATCTTGGGAGATTATCTGACTGCAGGAATAGTCAATATAAAGTACGGCCATACTCTCCCTATGACGCGGGTGTATGACGGCTTGACAAAGACTCCTACCTCAGGATGCTTTTCACCGAATTTGTCGGTCAATGAGGACAAAATATCAGCACGGTTCTTCCCTTTTCCTTTCATCCTCTTGTTATCCGGGGTATAGGCGAGGTATTATATAAGCATGGAAAGGAGCCGTGATTGGATGGATCAGGCAGAGCGTGACTTGGAGCATGCCCGAAATGATATGAAGCATGGCTTTTATGAATGGGCTTGCTTTTCCTCACAGCAGGCCGCTGAGAAGGCGGTCAAGGCCGTCTTTCAGAAGATAGGCGCTGAGGCCTGGGGACATTCGGTGGCCGATCTGCTGGGCGAACTCTCTAAAAGATATCAGGTCCCAGAAAAGCTTATAAACGGGGGGTTAGAACTGGATAAGGCCTATATCCCTACGAGGTATCCTAATGCCCATCCATCAGGCTCTCCCAGGACACGATACATCGAGACAGAGGCGAGGAGGCTCATCTCCTATGCAGAGGAAATCATCAACTTCTGTGCGGATCTTCTATCCAAAAGTCGATAGAGAGGAAGTCCTCTGGATTCTCTCCGAGCGACTAAAAGAGCTGGAGGGTCAACTTCCTCTCGTTCGCGTCGTTCTCTTCGGCTCCTATGCCAAGGGTAACTACACTGTGGGGAGCGATGTGGACATTCTTGTCGTTTATAAAGGAGAGCTGCGGGATGGTGCTTTTGCTATCGTCAAGAGGGTGCTTGACATCCCCCGCCTTGAACCGCATCTTTATACTGAGGAAGAGTACAAAAGCATGCAAGAGACCTTGAGTAAAATGACAAAGGATGGGATCGTGCTGTTTCCTAAGAGTAAGAAGGAGTAGAGATGCAAATTTGGCTCAAAGTGGCGATTATCATGCTCAACCGGAACGGCCGTTCGCCGAATAGAAGTCAGAGGTCAGAGAATAGAAGTCAGAGAATGTAGGGGCGATTCGAAGGCTCTGTGCCGCCTACGGTCGTTATCCCGATAAACTTTGTGGAGGGGCGTATTGCAATACGCCCCTACAAGAACCGCTCACGACATTATTATTATTGTAGGGCTGCACGGGGCAGGCCCTGCACAGTAATTGTGCAGGGCAGGCATGCCGTGCCCCTACGGCTTCTCAACTTCATGAAAGATGGCGCGGGCGAACAGCCGTTCTGCT
>DOHL01000127.1:0-242 GCA_003535305.1 Candidatus Acetothermia bacterium | reverse complement strand
GAACAGCCGTTCGCCCCTACTTTGTCATCATCATTGGATAATTCTATTATTGTTACTCCCTCGGCTCCTGCTTGTGGAAGCGCGGAATAGAAGGTTTTGACAAAGGAACAGGCAGAGAGGAATTGACGGATCTCTTTTCGCAGTGTGCCGCTCCCTTTGCCATGGAGAATACGAGCGCTGCTGATATCGGCCAGCAGTAACCGTTCAATAAAGGTCTCTGTTTTGCGTAATGCGTCGCGGAC
>DOHL01000097.1:6764-7108 GCA_003535305.1 Candidatus Acetothermia bacterium | reverse complement strand
CCTGCACAATTACTGTGCAGAGCAGGCCACTTACCCCTAATCGCCTGTGCTGGAAAGGTAAGTTGACGCTATAGCAGGTATCGGTTATAGTTTACCATGTTTATCCGAAACTTCGTGAAAATAAAAAGCTAACGATCAGGGTTGAACGGCAATAGAAGAGGTTGGAAAGATCGGTGAAGAAGAAAAAGAGAATCTACGAGATAGCAAGAGAGCTTGGTATCAGCAGCAAAGAGCTGATCGCCAAATTGGCCGAAATGGGAATGCCCTCTTTATATCCGGCTAATTCAGTTGGGGAAGAGGAGTATGATCTGATCCTCTCTTTGTACCAGGACGAAGTCTCGCAT
>DOHL01000097.1:567-6417 GCA_003535305.1 Candidatus Acetothermia bacterium | reverse complement strand
AAAGAAGAGCAAGACAAAACAGAAGAACGACCAGCAAAGTCATTGCCGCAAGAAAGAAAAGGGAAACCACGACCATCGGTCGTCGCTGTTCTCGGCCATATCGATCATGGCAAGACGACTCTTCTCGATGCGATCCGCCGCGGCCATACTGCGAAAGGCGAACCAGGAGGGATTACCCAATCGATCGGAGCATACCATGCCACTTATAACGGGAAGACGATCACATTCATCGATACTCCCGGCCATAAGGCATTTACCACTATGCGCGCCCGGGGAGCAAGGGCGACTGATATTGCTGTCCTTGTCATAGCAGCCGACGATGGGATCATGGCGCAGACCATCGAGGCGATCGATCATATTAAAGCGGCCGGTGTTCCTATCATCGTGGCGATAAATAAAATCGACAAAGTCAATGCAAACATCGACAGAGTCTTCACTCAGTTAACCGAACAAGATCTTACCCCGGAAGAGTTGGGCGGAGATACGATCGTCGTCTCTCTGTCGGCATTGACCGGCAAAAACGTCAACGATCTACTGGAGATGATTCTCCTGTTGGCAGAGATGGAGGATTTACGGGCCGATCCCGACGGCCCGCTGCATGCAATTATTATTGAGAGCCATCTCGATTCCCGCCGGGGGCCGGTGGCAACAGCGATCATCAAAGACGGAACATTGCGTGAACGGGATTTTATCTCTACCGGATCGACTTGCGGCAGAGTCAAGGCATTGATCGACGAAACAGGGCACCGTCTCGATGCCGCAACACCGGGGAAAGCCGTGATGATCCTTGGGCTCCAACATGTTCTCACTCCTGGAGCGACGGTCGAAATCTGTGTCGATCAGAATAGAGCCAAACGACAGGCGGAAAAGCAGCGGGCCAACGATCGCAAGCAGCGGCCTTCTCGCGCCAAAATGAGTGTGGCCGAACTCTTTCGCGAAGCAGCAGCGGAGAAGAAGTTAAAATTGATCTTAAAGGCCTCGTCGATCGGTGCTCTGGAAGCGTCGATACGCGAGATCGAAAATATCTCCGTAAGAGATGTACAATTGGAGATTATCCACTCAGGTATAGGATCGATAACAGAACGCGATGTTCTGCTCGCCTCTTCATCGCAAGACCCTTGCCTGGTAGTGGGATTTGGCAGCAAACCGGACTCCAAAGCCGTTAAAAGTGCTAATTCTCACTACGTGTCGATCAAATCGTATGATATCATCTACGATCTGCTCGATGAGATCGAAGGGAGATTGACCCAAATGGTCTCTCCGGAATATAAAGAGGTAAAGATCGGCGAGATCATCATCCGTGATCTATTCCACGTCTCTATCGGTACGATCGCCGGCTGTTATGTGACTTCCGGAAAGGTGACCCGCGACGCTAAAATAAAAGTGATTCGTAACGAAGAAGAGCTCTTCTCCGGCGAGATCACCTCGCTCCGCCGCATCAAAGAGGATGTCTCTGTAGTACAGAGCGGCCGCGAATGTGGAATCAAGCTCCAAGGATTTGACGATCTGCAGGTCGGTGATACTTTACAAGTCTTCCTTATAGAGGAAATCGTTCCTTAAAACGAGAAAACGCATGCGGATCGGCATTCTGACCCTCCATCTCCATCTGTATGGAATCGCCTCTCTAAAAGAGAAGCGATCCCTTGTCAAACACCTCATCCACAAAATTCAGACCGTTAAAAATGTCTCTGTCGCTGAAATCGCCGACCAAGATGATCTCACGCAGACCACACTGAAGATCGGCTATATTTCCAACGATGCGCGCATAACCACTTCGTTTCTTACCAAGTTAGCCGGCAAATTGAACGGTAATCAGCGCGATTATTATTTGGAAGACTGGAAAGTAGAGATATTATGAACTATAGTCATAGTTCGGCGAGGATCCAGAGTGAGATCGAGCGGTCGTTAAGCGATATTCTGGAATTTGAAGTGCGCGACAAGGCGATTAAGGATGCTTTTCCTACGGTAATGGCAGTGAAACTCACCCGCAATCTTCGTCACGCCAAAGTATACATCTCCATTTTCAAAGGAGTAAAAGAGAAAGCAGCGGTTATATCCCTACTCCAAGCGAAGAAAGGATTCTTTCGCAGCATGCTGGCACAACGGATCTCACTCCGCCATATCCCGGAATTACACTTTGTCCTCGATGAGACAGTAGAGACGGCATTATGGATGGAAGAGATATTCCGTCGGGATCAAGAGTAAAGAAGATTCGAGGTGCGAGGAACGAGGAAAAAGGAACGAAGTTAAGAAAATAGATCTACTTTAGAGTGATTACAATGCAAATAACAGTTGTGGATATCACGGAAAACCCGCTCGTGCTGATCGCAAAAGCAGCGCGGGTCAGCCATCGGTCAGAAGAGAGCAATCTCTCCTCAGACAAAGAGTTGGTACAGAAACTTGTCAATTGGGGGCACTTCTCTGTCCTTGAGGCGGCAACGGCCACATTTCTGATCGAAGGAATCAGCCGTGCCTGCACTCATCAATTGGTACGCCATCGCCATCTCTCCTTTGTCCAAGAGTCGCTGCGTTATGTTGGACCAATGGGGGATCATATAATTCCTCCCTCAGTGGCAGCCTCTCCTCCCTACAACGTAAAGATGAAAGAATTGGCTGATAATGCGCTCGCTCTTTATCAGGAGATGGTTGCAAGTGGAATTCCAAAAGAAGACGCACGCTTTATTCTACCTATCGGAACTCCGACACGAATTATGGTCGCAGGAAATTTTCGCGCTTGGCGTGAAGTGATCGAAAAACGAGGGTTAAACCCTCATGCGCAATGGGAGATCAAAGAACTGCTCAACGAGATTTTGACCTTTTTGGTCGCTGCTGCGCCAGTTGTATTTCAAGACCTCGCAGACAGCACTCGAATACGGTAAATATTTCCAATCAGGAGAAAACCAAATGATTTTAAGTGACCGACAGATAGTGAAACTATGTCAAGCAGGAATGATAACCCCTTTTGAACCAAAACAGATCAGAAGGATAGAAGAGAATAAAGCGATCAGCTTCGGCACATCCAGTTTCGGCTACGATATACGCCTGGGAGAAGAATTCAAAGCGATCTCGCCGTCTAAACTCACCCAGTTGGAATCCCTCCCTCTGTTGGAGAGGCCGATCATGGACCCGAAGAATCCGCCGCACGAACTCTTCACCGATTATTTCACCGCTGACTCGTTTCTCGTTCCACCGCATGGATTCGTGCTTACGCGCTCTTTGGAACACTTTTCCATTCCTGACGATACGATCGGAATCTGTCTGGGAAAGTCGACCTATGCCCGCTGCGGGATCATCGTCAATATCACTCCTCTTGAACCTGGATGGCGCGGAATCTTGACGATTGAAATCTCTAACACCACACCCCTACCCGCCAAATTATACGCCGGAGAAGGGATCGCCCAAATAATCTTCTTTACAGGCGAGCAGCCCGATATCAGTTACAATAACAAGGGAGGATTATACCAGGATCAGCCGGGAATTCTGATGTCGCGTATCGCAGCTGAAAAATCAGCTGAGAAGACGGACCAGAAACCAAAACAAAACGAATTTAACCGCACCCGGGAATATATTGCCAATAATACGTTGCAATGGGAATTAGACTGTTTGGGATGAATTACCGAAATATTATCCGGGCATTGGTATCGATTGTTGTAGGGGCGTATTGCAATACGCCCCTACGGGAATACGATTATTCGCAGGCCAGGGGCCTATTTTATCACCATTTGCACGCAAAATTGCCTTTTCTGTTTGAGAACAGTAGAATATTTGAAAATCGAGAAGCAGAAAGGAGAGACGTCATCATGATGAGATCAACCCTGGTAAAGGAGCAAGAGGTGAACAATGGCCCGTATTAAAATGATTTCCGAACAAGAAGCCGACGGCCCGCTCAAAACTATCTATGATCGGATACAACTGAGCCGCGGAGGTGTGGCGAATATACTCGCTGTCCATTCTCTGTCACCACCGGCGCTCAAAGCCCATCTCCATCTTTACCAAACCCTGATCTTCGACCCTTCTCCATTGTCGCGCCGCGAACGGGAGTTAATAGCAGTGGCGGTTTCAACGAGCAATCAATGTGAATATTGCATCACGCATCACAAAGAACATCTGCGGCGCCTCGGCGTCTCTGGGGAAGAGATTGCCTCCGCCTGCGATGATTTTCACCATCTTTCCGCAAGAGAACAAGCAATACTCTCTTTTGCCAAACAGCTTACTCTCTCCCCCGACAAGACAGAAAAAGAGATGGCCGCCTTGCGCTCTGTCGGCCTGCCTGACCGGGAGATTCTTGATCTCACCTTGGTAACGGCTTATTTCAACTTTGTAAATCGGATCGCTCTCGGCTTAGGAGTTGAACTGGAAGATGATTACAAGACTACTTGTGAACCTGACTCTCTTCCCATCACATAAAGGATAAAATGGACAGCTTACACGTTCTCGATCACCCATTGATTCAAAACAAACTCACCCTGATGCGGAATAAGAGGACGAGTAACCACAATTTTCGCCTTCTGTTGGAAGAACTGACCGCGTTGATGGTTTACGAGATCACGCGTAACTATCCATTAAAAGAAGTGGAGACAGAGACTCCGCTGGAATGGACACAAGGCAAAGTCCTTGAGACCGATGTCGTGCTCGTCTCTATCCTCCGCGCAGGCTCAGGCATGCTCCACAGCGTGTTGAGCTTGATTCCCCAGGCTAAAGTCGGCCATATCGGCATCTACCGCGAGCCTGATTCGCTCATGCCGGTTGAATATTACAGCAAATTACCCGCAGGATTACCGCGGGCGCAGATAATCGTTGTCGATCCGATGCTCGCTACCGGCAGAAGTGCTGTGGCAGGTATCGATCTGATCAAAGAGGCAGGTGGAAAAACAATACAATTTCTCTGCCTGGTCGCCTCTCCCGCTGGAATAGAAACATTTACAACCACCCATGGAGATGTGCCTATATATACCGCTGCCATCGATCGGGAGCTTGATGGCCGCGGCTATATCTTGCCTGGGTTAGGAGACGCCGGCGATCGAATCTTTGGGACGTAATTATCGTCATTGTAGGGGCGATTCCCCGTGAAGTAGGCATGTCTCCCTGCCTGCGCAGGGACAGGCCTGCGAAGGCAGGGAACTGCACGGGGCTGCCCGGATCACTGACACAGAACAATGGGCAATCACAGAACAATAGGCAAAAGCGCCGGTAAAAACCGGCGGTCAATTAGGCTACAGGAATACGATTATTCGCAGGCCGGGGCGTATTTTATCACCATTTGCACGCAGAATCGGAAATGTTTATTTGGAGATATTGTGAATGATCAAATGGTGTTAAATAATGCGGGGCGGGTTGTTGCCGACGAGTGGCAAAATACTCCCCATTTGCGACCGAATGTGGAATTGGACGAATTTGTAGTCATGCCAAATCATTGTCATGGAATTGTGGTAATCACCGAAACCCGTAGGGGCGTATTGCAATACGCCCCTACACCAGAAACACCGAGATTACGGTCACCTTCACAAACCATCGGTGCAATAATCCGCGGATTCAAATCCGCCGTTACCAAACGCATCAATCAAATGCGCGGCACGCCGGGTGTCTCTGTCTGGCAACGCGGGTTTTACGAACACATTATCCGTAACGAAAACGAATTTAACCGCACCCGGGAATATACTGCCAATAATCCGTTGCAATGGGAATTAGACCGGGAAAATCCGAATATGCAACGCCATACAGGGCAATCACAGGAATACCCTTGGACATGACAAATCATTAAATGACGCGGGAAAATGATTCACACCGTTTGGGATGAATTACCGAAATATTGTCTGGGTATTGGTGTTAATACCACGTCCACGGAATTAT
>DOHL01000097.1:0-277 GCA_003535305.1 Candidatus Acetothermia bacterium | reverse complement strand
GATTCATGAATCGCCCCTACGGTGGAACGATTTGGGCATCCCGTCACCGGTTCAATCCCGACCGTGATCCGATCATTCAAATCCGTTGTTACCAAACGCATCAATGATGGGATAAATTACCGAAATATTACCTGGGTATTGGTGTTAATACCACGTCCACGTAATTATCGTCATATGGTAGGGGCAGGCCCCCGTGCCTGCCCTGCACAATTACTGTGTAGGGCCTGCCCTGATCGCGCGCAACCACCCAACACAGGGTAATCACCGGAGAACGACG
>DOHL01000096.1:4973-6134 GCA_003535305.1 Candidatus Acetothermia bacterium | reverse complement strand
GGCAGGGGCAGGAATGACGATTAAAGTAGTCCGATAAATTAAGGTTGACATGACACTACGATGGTTTCTTTTGTTTGTATTTCAATGGCTGGTTGATGCGTATTCAGCTGCAAAGGCTTGTTTGCACCAAGCAAGGTTCACAGTTAAGACAGAAAATTTGCAATGATGCGTATTTGCGACTCTTAGTTCTGGGTTCTATTTTTACAGCTGAATAATTACCAATGCCGCCTATGGGAGCAAACCGATGAGAACAAACCCGGAGAATTGTTCTGGTGTATCACCTGATGTTTCTGCGGTGATCCTTGCTGCCGGCCGTGGTTTACGTTTCAAATCCCCCACCAACAAAATCTATGCAGACCTTATCGGTCGCCCGTTACTCGCATATTCACTTAACTGGTTTACTGAGAGTGATTTAGTTGATGAGATCGTTCTCGTTGTCAGTAAAGGGGAGGAGATGGCGACCCGCGCTCTTATCAGAGACTGGTCGCTTTCCGCTCGAATTATCTGTGGCGGAGAACGTCGTCAGGACTCTTCGCTTGCCGGAGTCGAAACTGCACAAGGAGCTATTGTTTTGATCCACGATGCGGTGCGGCCGTTTATTGTGCCTGCGTTGATCAAACGCGTTGTCGAAGGAACACGGAAATACAAAGCAACTGTGCCGGTGTTACCGGAAGTTAATACCATTCGACACCGCGATAGAGATGGTTTTTTATGTGCAACGATGATCGATCGCACAGATCTTGTACAGATCCAGACCCCACAGGGATTTGATCGTAATTTAATCTGCCACGCATTACAAGAGGCGAATCAATGCGGTGTCGATCTATCCGACGATGCAGCGGCGCTCCTCAGATTGGGGAAACCGGTCTTTACTGTTCCCGGCAATCACATGAACATGAAAATTACCACACAAGAGGATCTCGATTTGGCTGTGCTCTGGGCAAGGCAACTTGAGAAAGAGAGTTTTATTCCCAATAATATGTTTTAAATCGAAAAGAATAACAGAAAAAAGGGATAATAAGCAATAAGAATGAATTAATTCTTCTTGGCGATCTTGGCGAGAGAAAGAAAGATGGATTTCTCGCAAAGGCGCAGAGGCGCAAAGAATGACAAAAAAGGAGTGACAGGCAATAAGAATGAATTAATTCTTCTTGGCGATCT
>DOHL01000096.1:548-4650 GCA_003535305.1 Candidatus Acetothermia bacterium | reverse complement strand
GCGATCTTGGCGTCTTGGCGAGAGAATAAAAAGAGAGTTTTATGGGAAAGGGGTTTTTATGGCAGGACATTCAAAATGGGCTAACACCAAACACCGTAAAGAACGGCAAGATCGTAAAAAATCTGGTAGATTCGCCAAGATTCTAAAAGAGATAACACTCCAGGCCCGATCCGGTTCTCCTGATCCGGAAAACAATGCCGCATTGGCACAGGTATTGGAGCGGGCGCGGGCGGCAAATATTCCCAAGGATAATATTGAGAAAGCGATCAAACGTGCTACTGGAGAACTGGGCGGTCTCTTGTACGAGGAGGCTCTCTACGAAGGATACGGAGTGGGTGGTGTAGCCATCCTGCTTCGCGTTGTCACCGATAACCGTAATCGCGCTGCAGCAGCAATCCGGCGTATATTTACTACATACGGGGGAAATCTCGGCGCTGCCGGAAGTGTGGCCTGGATCTTTGAGCGCAAAGGGCTACTTGCAATCGAAAAACTACCGGAAGATATCGACAAAGATGACCTGATGATGACGGCTATCGAGCTGGGAGCGCAGGATATCTATGAAGACGATGGAGTAATTGAGATTATTTGTGAGCCGACACAATTTATGGCTATCATGCGCGGGATACGGAAAATAGGCGTTGTGCCCGTACGTGCGGAGAATACGATGATCCCGCAAACGACGGTCCGCATCGAAGGACAAAGAGCAAAAAGGTTACTGAAGATGATCGATGCTCTCGATAACAATGAAGACGTCCAGGAAGTCTTTGCCAATTTTGATATGCCGGATGAACTTTTAGTTGATGTATGAGAAAATTAGACCACGCTCTTGCCGAACAATATATTCACGTTTAGCAGGGCTTGTATAGGGAGGGAAAATGCCGGCAAATCTGACCGCTGATTTTCTTAAAGCACGCGAGCGATTCCAAGGAGCATCAACCGATGAAGAAAAATTGGATGCGCTGCAAGAGATGCTCGTCACCATCCCTAAGCATAAGGGGACGGAGAAGATGCGTGCTGATATCAAGCGGCGCATCGCCAAACTAAAAGAGCAGGGACAAAAGAGTAAAAAGGGGCGCAGCAGCGGGCCGGAGAGCATCGACCGCGAAGGAGCGGGTCAAGTAGTCCTTATCGGGCCACCTAATACAGGTAAATCGAGTCTATTAGCCTACCTTACCAACGCCAAGCCAAATATAGCTGATTATCCGTTCAGCAGTACGTTACCGGTTCCCGGGATGATGGCATATCAGGATATCGCGATTCAGATCATCGACTTGCCGCCGATCAGCGCTGAGTACTCGGAATCATGGGTTTATAACATGGTTCGCAACGCGGATCTGGCGATTATTGTAGTTGCGGCAGCTGATGATGGCGATAGTAAAGAAGATCTCTCTGCTGCTGCAGCACAGGTTATTGAGCAATTAGCGCTGCGCCATACCCTCCTTGTGCGCAAGCGCAGCGACAAGACAAACTGGAGAACAGTCGACGTACCGGCACTGATCGTTCTCAATAAGAGTGATTTGATTGAAGAGAGATACGTGGCAGAAGCAGTAGACGAACTCTCTTCATTGTTGCCGGCATCAGCCGTATCAACGGTTTCCGGTATGGGGATGGATAAGCTTTCGGAGACGATCTTCTCTGCCCTTAACATCTTGCGTGTTTATACTAAACTACCCGGCAAAGAACCCGATCTTACCGCACCGTACACTCTTCCTGTCGGAAGCGTTGTTCTTGATGTGGTCAATGCCGTGCATCGCGAACTTGTTGTGCGGCTGAAATTCGTCCGTATTTGGGGGTCAGGAAAATTTGACGGACAGAAGATTCCTACCGACCATGTACTACAAGACGGCGATATAGTGGAAATTCACTGTTTGTAAATAGGCAATAAAGAGCGACAGAGGCTGAATCTACAGCGGATCGATGTTGATTCGAAGTCCGGGTATTGCGTGCAGCAGAGCGGTAGCAGCTTCACAGACCAGCGCGGAAGTCGTCCCCTTAACCAGCAAATACTCCTCTTCCTTTGCTCCAGGAATCTTCGTTGGACCGAGCAGATCGACGGCGAACGGGGCGAGGGTCTTCTTAATCGTTTCGATCTTCTTCTGGCGCCGATCTTTATAACTAAAGGTTATTTTGGCTAAATAGGAGAACGGGGGGTAAAAGAACCTCTTTCGATAGTCGATCTCCTCGTGGTAGAAACCATCGTAATCATCAGCAGCGAAATAACGGATTGCGTATTGGTCGGGAAAATAAGTCTGAATGATGATTCTGCCACTCTCAATCTGTGAGGCAGAGCTGGCTAAGAGTTGGAATGTCCGCTCGGCAGCGCGGAAGTCAGGCCGGCCGAGGAACGTATCTGCTGAAACAACTCCGACGAGACCGAGCTGTGCCCACCGGGGCCCTTTTGCAACCATCTGTGTGCCGATCACAATATCGTTATCTCTTCGCGCAAAAGAGAGATTCTTCTCTTTTTTTCTCATCGTATCAGCATCGATCCGCATCGTTGCAGCAGAAGGGAAGAGGCGATTGACTTCTGCTTCCACGCGTTGTGTTCCCGCACCGAGAAAGCGCAGCGCCCGCGAGCGGCACTGAGAACAACGCATCCCGTGGTATACATTGCTGCACAGATGGCAGAGAAGCTGAGAGGTGGTAAAGTGATAGACAAGATTGATTCCGCATTGCGGGCAACGCAAACTTTGACCGCACTCTTTGCAGAGAACAACGGAAAAATACCCTCGCCGATTGACGATGAGAAGAACCTTCTTGCCGTGGGAAAGGGTCTCGCCGATTGCCTGGCGTAACTGCGGACTGATGCAGAGATCACTCTTGCCTTTAACTCGTCTTAGATCGATCACTTCTATCTCTACATCGCTCTTTCTCTCTTGCCGGCTTAGACGGATAAGCTCGATCGCCTTTGTATGTGTCGCGTGGAATGTCTCTAATGATGGGGCGGCTGAACCGAGGAGTAATAGCGGCACTCGTCTATTTTTACGCGTGATCGCGCCTTTCATGAGCGCTGCTTCCCGCGCGTGATAATAGGGGAGCATATCCTGTTGCTTATAGCTGGAATCCTGCTCCTCATCGATGATGATCAGCCTGAGGTTAGTAAAGGGGAGAAAGATAGCGGAACGTGTTCCAATGATGATCCGGCAATCTCCGCTGCGCGCCCTGTTCCATATCCGGCCGCGTTCGCCCTCTGGTAGACCGCCGTGATAAATTTCAACGATTCCTCCCCATTGCGAGCGAAAGGAGTGGGTAAGTTGCGCCAGCAGAAAACGCTCTGGAACAAGGATGAGAACACACTCTCCTCTCTTTATCGCCTCTTTCACTACATAGTGGTAAATTCCTCGTCGTTCTCTTCCGTGCAGTAATATTGTCCCTCCGTGTACGAACTTAGCGCAGATCCGATTGACTGCGGCAGCGTCATCAGTCGACAAAAGCGGCAGTGATTCCTGTTTCTGTGCCACCGGCCGAACCTGTTTGATAAAGCCTTTCTCTTGTAAACGGATCAATTGGTGGCGTACCTCGCCGAGCTGACAGCGCAATTCCGCTTCTGAGATCATCGATGTTGGTATAGCGGAAATCATCTGCAATAACGCAGCCTGTCGCGGGGCGCGGCGTTGCAGTTTATCGATCAACGATGCTGCTTCTGTGACTCCAACTATTGGGCGATAATAACGCTTTACGCGCTCTGTGGCCCGTTGTGGTAGTGGGCGGTTGATAACTATTCCGAGGGGAGAAAGATAGTGATCGCTCATCCAACGGCAAAATTCGACATCAACAGCGGTGTATGATGGGCCGTCAGCCACAGCAAGAAGCGGCTCTAAATCGCCGCACACCGTGCTCTGTTCTGTGACGGCGACAATCACTCCCCATGTTTTACGGTTACGCAATGGCACTTTAACGCGTTTCCCGATTATCGCCGCGCCCTGCAGTGAATCAGGAATAATGAAATCGAACTCTTTATAGATCGGAATCGGCAGCGCAACCTTAGCGATCATCGGCCTCTGCTCCATCGCGATCGATCCTATTAACCGGTCTTATCGTTATAAGTCGTTCTTTCTGTTGGTTTATCATTAGAGGTTCCTCGCGCTCCAGGCCTTGCACA
>DOHL01000096.1:0-167 GCA_003535305.1 Candidatus Acetothermia bacterium | reverse complement strand
AGAGAATAGAGAATGTTCAAAGCCTAACATCCAACGTCCAAGGTCAAGAGCTGTAGGGGCACGGCCCTATGAAGTAGGACTGCACAGGGCAAGCATGCCGTGCCTGCCCGTACAATCTTTCCGGCTCTTGACTCTGTTCTGAACCCCTGCCCCGTGGAATATTATTC
>DOHL01000065.1 GCA_003535305.1 Candidatus Acetothermia bacterium | reverse complement strand
CGATGGAGCTTGGTTATGATGGCGTGTTGTTAAACTCTGCTATCTATTTGAACACTAATAGTATACAGGATAACTCTCTCCTGCGAACAGAACCGTTGTCGATTTATGCTTTGCTCTTTGTCACTTTATCTTCTGACACTTGTCCTCTTCGTTGTATTTCCTCGCAGCCCGTAATTTAGCGCTCCTGGCGCGCGGGTTATCCGCTACTTCAGCAGGAGAAGGAATGATCGGCCGCAAGGTTAAAATCTTTGCTGATCGTTGTTTATTGCACAGACAGACAGGAAGTTCCCGAGGACAACTGCACGGTCGTTCCTGATGGCGGAAAAATCTCTTGACAATGCGGTCTTCCAGGGAATGGAAACTGATCACTACTAAAACACCTCCAACCCGCAATTTAGCAAAGGCAGCCGCCAGGCCAACATGGAGATTATCCAACTCTCTATTGACCACGATACGCAGTGCCTGAAAAGTCTTTGTTGCCGGATGGATTCGTCGGGAATGAAACCGCTGCGGAATCGCTCTCTTTACCAATTCGGCAAACTGCCTGCTTTGCTCGATCGGAGACTGCTGTCGTGCGTTGACGATCGCCGCGGCAATCCGCGCAGCAAATCTCTCTTCGCCGTATCGTTTTATCAAATCGGCCAATTCTTTTTCTGAATATTGATTGACGATTTTCTGCGCGCTCTGAGAGCGGGAACGATCCATCCGCATATCGAGCGGTCCATCACGGTAAAAGCTGAATCCGCGCCGGGGATCATCGAGCTGATAGGATGAAAGGCCAAGATCCAAGATAATGCCGTCGACAAAGTCGATTCCCATGTTGTGAAGATAATTGTCGATATAGCGATAATTTCCATGGATGAGGTGAACTCGTCCTCCAAAAGGCGCAAGACGATCGGCAGCAATTGCCAACGCTTCCTCGTCGAGGTCGATTCCCACCACGGTAATCGCTCGCTCAGCAGCGAACAATGCTGCGCTGTGGCCGCCCATTCCAATTGTGCCGTCGACGTAAACCCCGCCTGGTCGCGGCGCAATGAGAGCTACTGCTTCATTGCACAATACAGGGATATGCTCTTTTTCTCCCACAGAAAATGACGATTGCAAACTACAGGAGGTCTGTTCTACGTCTTGGAAGAGTTTATTTCCATTTTTCATTGAACAATAGTCCTTATCCGGCGGTTCAACCAACAAGTCGTTTTAACCGCGTCAAATTAGGAATGAAGGCCTGCTGAGCTTTATCACTGATCCGTCGGCTGGATTCCTTAAGGTCGCGGTGAAAGAGCGGTGAAAGAGCGGCTTTGATCGCCGATGTGATCTCCTCGAGCGAAGGAAGGTCCTCAATCTTATAGAGCGGAATCGCCGGTCCGCCATGGGAGCGCAATTCAGCGATAAAATTAGCGATTTTGGGATCAGAGGCGATAGCGATCAACGGAGTGCCGCAGAGAGCGGCAAACTCCAGCGGATGAAGCCGCGTTGAGATGACCACACCGGCATATGCGATCACTGACAGCGCCTCAGCCGGCTCTGTTATTACAATGAGACGGTGAGGCGAGTTTAGACGTGCTGCGATATCACAGGCCAGAACGCGGTCTTGCGCAGGAAAGAAGGGAAGAAGAATTGTCTTTCCTCCCTGGTCACGACAAAATTGATCGGCAACATCGACCAGAAACTCGATAAACTGCGACCGCACGCAAGACGGCGGCTCAGCTACCGCAAGGACGATATCTTTGTCATGGGTTATTTCCGACTGAACTATCAGGTGGTCTCCCAGGAAGATAAGGTCTCCTTCCCATCTTCCCGCCACTTTGAGTTGCAAGGCAAAAGCAATACTCGCCTCATCCCGGCAACCGATTGGCGAAACATAACGCAATACAATACCGGTCAACATCCGTGACAACAGGCCATTGATCGGCCCCAGCCCTTGCCCCAGTAAGAGGACCGGCCGCCGCAGGAATCGTCCGAGAAGGATGATGGCGAGATAATAGAGCAATGAATACGTACTCGTCTTGTTCTGTAATAACCCGCCGCCGCCGAAAATGCAACCACGACAGCGCCGCATCGCCTTGATAACAGCGATCGGGCTCCACCGATCGACGGCTGTGACCCCTAATTTAGCCGCTGTCTGCTCAGGATGTGCGGAGAGCACGATTAATTGCGCGTCGAGATTGCCTTTTAATTTGGCGACAAGAACCTGCAAGATCGCTTCATCTCCCAGATTTCCGAAACCATAGTAACCGGCAATCAATACTGCAGGTCGAGAATCGAAGGTATGGTTTACCATTTTATTCCCTTTTCCGTACTATACCTTTGCCCATCCCCCCCCGAACTTAGCGCCTATTTTAACTGATCGGTCTGTGTTGTTGATACGACAGTCGTCCCCTGAGGGGTGTCTTTCAATATGAACCCGAGTTGAGCGAGATCTTGGCGGATCTTGTCTCCAAGCGCAAAGTCCTTTTTCTCGCGTAATCGTTGCCGAAGATCGATGAGGAGATGCAGTAATTCTTCCTCGCGCCCGATCTCTGTTCGTTCTCGTCGCTGGAAAAGACTGAGCGGAAGGCCAAGAGAACGGATCAGCGCAACTGCATCTTGTAATGCATACCGATCATCGCCGGTCGCTCTAATGTGGAAACGATTCGCTTCTCTCACAATCTCCTGAACTGCGGCGATAGCATCGACAGAGCCAAAGTCATTATCCATCGCTGTGATGTACTGTTGCTTTAGTTGTGATAATCGTTGCAGAAAATTGTTTCTATAAGAGTTAGCGCTATCAGATTTCTCTGACGTCTGGTCTTGCTTCGCAATATGTGATGAAGAGAATTCAGCTTCGATATTATCGAGCAGATTATTCACACGCCAAACAGCTTTCTTAGCCTCTTCCAGGGCTTCTTCGCTATAATCAAATGGTTTACGATAATGGCGCGTAAGATAAAAGTAGTGGATCGTCTCAGCGGTGAATTTCTTTATCACTTGATGCGCATAGACAAAGTTTCCATGTGATTTGTGCATCTCTGCCCCTCTGGTAGTGAGCATCCCGTTATGGAGCCAGAAACGAGCGAAGGTCTTCCCTGTTACTGCCTCTGCTTGGATAATCTCATTCTCATGATGGGGAAAGATCAGATCGTTGCCGCCTGCGTGGATATCGATCGTCTCGCCGAGAAATTTTTGTGCCATAACAACACATTCAGAATGCCAGCCCGGTCGCCCTGCGCCCCATGGACTATCCCATTGCGGTTCGCCTGTTTTTGACGCCTTCCACAGAGTGAAATCAGCTGGATTTTCCTTCTTCTCGTTTACTGCAATCCGTGCTCCTTGCTGGAGATCTTCTACAGAGCGCCGGGAAAGCTTGCCGTATTGAGCGAACTTTGTAACGCGGAAATAGACGTTGCCGTCTTGCTCATAGGCATATCCTTTATCGAGCAATGTGGCGATGAGCTTTATCATTTCTGCAATATAATCGGTAGCCCGCGGGTTGTGGTCTGCAGGAGAGAGATCGAGCGCAGAGAGCAACTTAAAGTAGGCGTCGGTGTACTTGGCAGCTATTTCAACGGTATCTTGCCCTTCAGTAACGGCGCGATCGATAATCTTATCGTCGATATCGGTGATGTTCTGAACATAGATCACCTTCCATCCTTTGAATATCTCCATATAGCGACGGAGGGCATTGTACACAATGAGCGGTCGCAAGTTACCGATATGCAAATAATCATAGACAGTAGGCCCACAGACGTACATCTTGACTGTATTGCCGTCCTGAGGCTGAAACGGCTCAACCTTACGCGTTAAGGTATTATAGAGTTTAAACATCTCTTTTCCTCCTTCATCTATTATAATCTGTTGACGCGCTTGTTGCGAAGAAAGAAGGTGATGAGTGATGAGTAATGGGTTGAGGTGAAAGAAGGTTCAAGAGATTCTATGTTCTACGTTCTACGTTAAGAAGTTCGACGTGTTCGAAGTTGAACATAGAACGTAGAACTTCTTCGATTGCCAACCTCGAACCTCGATCCTTGATCCTCGATCCTTGATCCTCGATCCCCTGGGCCTGCGGCCGGGGGCAGGCCTTGAACCTTTACTATACATCAACTACACATTGGGCAATGAATTTATCTCCTTTTCTGCCCACGTGTAATCCGCAGTAAGTCACTGCTTTGACCTCTAATTTAGGATGATGTCGCGCTTGATCCAACCTTTCCCCACGCACTTCCCCTGTCAACACAAATAGATCCTCGTGATCGATGATCTGCACGCGAAAGGAAGAAAAATAAAGACCGGTTATATCTTTTTGCGCCAGCAGCTCACTTAACCACTCAACAAATAATAAGTCCATGCTGATCGCCTGACATCTTATGTCGAGGTCCTCCTGGGGAAGTATCGTTTCAATATCAAGCATCAGCGTGAACATCGCCCGCGCTCCCTGGATAAACGCTTCTTCAAGCGTCTCTCCTATCCCGCGCAAACAGATATCTGCTGTATGATCAATATATTCGTACCAGCCACTGTCAGATTTCGCCATGGAAGATAACTCCTTTGACCTCCGGTCGAATAACCTGCGGTCTTGCTTCGCAACAAAGGTAATTTGCACGTTGGGAGATTATTCCACATTGACGTGCATGTCAACTATCATTGCCGATAGCGATAGTTGTTATACAACCATAATCATGTTATACTTCTGCGCTAAGATAAGATAAACGAGTTTAGTGCTCTACGCAGTTTTTGGGAGGATTGGAGTATGGAAAATGCGCGCAGTATCTGTTTGATAGGGCATTCTAATACGGGGAAATCAACTTTAGCGGCGATGATGCTTGCTAAGGGCGGAATTACCACGCAGGTCTCTTTCGATTCAGCGAAAGAGGAAAAGGAAAAAGGTTATTCCATCGATTTAGGGATCGGCTCTTTTCAATGGAAGAACGCGCCGTTCACTATCCTGGATACACCAGGGGGAGCAGAATTCATCGAAGAGTTATACAAGGGCGTAACCGTTGCTGATCTCAATCTGCTCGTCATTCATGCAGAAAAAGGTATAGAAGTTGTAACGGAACGGGCATGGGAGGTAATCTCTGAATCGTCGTTACCAGCGATCGTATTTGTCAATCAACTGGATAGAGAGAACGCTGATTTTGATAAGATTCTCTCTTCGCTTAAAGAAGAATTTATGCGAAAATTCATTGCCCTGCAGCTTCCGATCATCGAGGAAGGAAAATTCGTCGGCCTTGTCGATCTACTGACCAACAAAGCTCTCTTTTTTAACGATAGTTCAAAGAAAGATGTGCCGGATCATCTGCAGGAGAAAGTAAACGAATGGCGTGAAACGATGTTGGATGAAATATGCGCGCTTGACGATGATCTGATGATGAAGTTCCTGGAAGGGAAAGAGATCAGCCCACAAGAACTTTATGGAACACTTAAACAAGGAATCGCCGCTGGTGAATTAACAGCGGTGTTGTGCGGTTCGGTCTCTGCTGATAGCGGAATAGAGCTATTGATGGATACTCTTCTCATGCTGACTCCGGCAGTTGCCTTTACTGCGGAAGACGACCTCGCCGGCCTTGTTTTCGATGTAACCGTTGATCCATATTTAGGGCCATTGCGCTATCTCAAGCTTCTCAGTGGTTCCATATCGCCGGGGACGAGCTGCTTTAATCTTCGCACCGGGGAAAAAGAGACGTTGCAGGATATCTACTCGTTCAACGGAACGAAAGAAGAGAAGACAACAAGCGCCGGCCCAGGAGAGATAGTAGCGTTGGGAAAACTGGAATCACTGAATCTCTTTACCACTATTGCTGCAAAAAGCGATTATACTCCTATTGCCACTCCTTCTTTCCCTAAACCAGGTTATGCGCGGACAGTTATTCCAAAGAGCCAACCTGATGTGGAGAAGATGAGCACGGCGCTAAAAGAACTCGTCAATACGAAAACAACGCTTAAATTTGAGCGTGATCCGGTCACCAATGAGAATATTCTGTGGGGGATGGGAGATACTCATCTCGATGTTTTTATAGCACGCCTTAAGAATCGCTATAATGTTTCCCTTAATATTGATCGTCCCCGCATTCCATATAAAGAGACGATTCAGAAGACAGCTACTGCGCAGTATCGTCATAAAAAACAGAGCGGCGGCCGTGGTCAATTCGGTGAAGTCTCCTTGCGCATTGAACCTCTGGGACACGATAAAGGGTTCCAATTTATCAATGAAATCAAAGGAGCTTCGATTCCAGGACAATATATCCCCGGTGTAGAAAAGGGAGTCTGCGAAGCAATGGAACGGGGTATTTTAGCTAATTTCCCAGTAGTCGATGTTGCTGTAGCTGTATTTGACGGTAAATCCCATCCTGTCGATTCTTCGGAATTGGCATTCAAACTTGCAGCGAGTCGCGCATTCAAACTGGCCATGGAACAAGCTCAACCTGTAATATTAGAGCCGACGGTGAATTTGACTGTGCGAACTCCTGAGATATACACCGGCGATATTATCAGTGATTTGAACGGTCGGCGGGGAAAGATTCTCGGAATGGAACCATTGGGTAAAATAACCATAATCAACGCAAAGGTTCCGCTTGCCGAACTGCAGACTTATTCTCCTGACCTCAAATCTCTTACACAAGGACGAGCAACGTTCCAGATAGAACCGGGCGAGTATCAGAATGTTCCCGCCAATCTACAGCAAGAGATCATAAACCAAAGAAAAGAGGAATGAACGTCTCTCACTATATGCAGCGCGACGTGATCACCGTCTCCGTTGATACGCCAATCGATAAAGCCAAGGCGATCATGGACGAGAACAACTTTGGATTGATCTTTGTCATTGATCAGGACGCTCTCCTTGCCGGGTTTGTCTCTCAGGGAATGCTCAAAGAGATAGAGGATTGGGAAACCCCGGCAGAGAAACTGGCAACGCCGACTCGATTTGCCATTGCCCCCACGGAAACGATAGAGAGAGCAGCGTGGATTATGCATGCAAATCGGCTCGTTCTCCTTCCTGTAGTGGAAGACCAACGACTGGTGGGAATTCTGACCCAGCTCGATGTGCTGGCGGCACTTGCCGATATGGCGGGAATCGGTCTGGGGAGTATGCGGATCGCAATCAAAATCCGCCCGGAGACTGATGATCTCTACAGAGCGCTGGAGGTCCTCAACCAGTTTCAAGGGAAGGTGCTCAGTGTATTACGTAAGGGAACAGCGAATGAACAATACGAAGAAGCGATCATCCGGGTGCAAGATATAAAGGATAAAGAGGCACTGCAAACGGAATTGGAAACGATACTGCGTAAAAATCGAGCATTAAAGAAGAGTTGCAAGCCGAGAGATAAAAGCCCAGAAGACCAAGGGCTGGAAGCGAGTGATACGCATTAAAGGTAAGCATTCAGTAAACCCATAAGAGAATAGAGAACAGAGAACAGAAGTTAGAAAATAGAAGTCAGAAATTAAGAAGACAAGAGCCCGGAGTCCAGAGTTTGTAGGGGCAGGCCCCCGTGCCTGCCCTGCACAGTAATTGTGCAGGGCCTGCCCGTTCCTGTAGGGGCGATTCCAAGGCTCTGTGCCGCCATTCCAAGGCTATGTGCCGCCATTTTAAGGCTCTGTGCCGCCCATTGCAATACGCCCCTACAATATCCAGTTGAAATTCC
>DOHL01000101.1 GCA_003535305.1 Candidatus Acetothermia bacterium | reverse complement strand
CAATGACTTTCTCTGCGGTCTCTGCGATCTCCCGCCTTTCGACGGCACAGGTCTGCGGTTAATACATAATCTGAGATCAAACAAGTATAGCGCCTATCAACTGAGTTGTAAAGTTTTTCCTATCTTATTATACTTTCCTGACAATGAGCACCATAATAACTGATATCGGTCAATTGGTCACTCCTGTTGGTGGTCCTCGTCCTCTAAGTGGTAAAAAGATGAAAGAACTCTCCTTACAAAGGGATGTTCAAATACGCATTAAAGATGGGAAGATAGCAGCGGTGGAGGCCAGGGGAAAAGAGGCCGATTCTCACGATTTGATCATTGATGCCGGTGGTGGAGTTGTTATTCCCGGTTTGATTGATCCTCATACGCATGCTGTCTTCGCCGGCACGCGTGAAGAGGAATTCCTTGCCCGTTGTCAGGACAGACAGTACAACGGGGGAGGAATCACTTCTACTGCCCGTAGAGTCGCTCAGACAAGCGAAGAAGAGCTGATAGTGAGCGCTTCCCATCGGCTCAAAGAGATGCTCTCCCATGGAACGACGACCATTGAGATAAAGAGTGGCTATGGTCTCGATATGGAGAACGAGATAAAGATTCTTAATGTAATCAAGCGGCTTGACAAGGAAAATCCACTCCGCTTTGTAGCGACATTCCTCGGAGCACATTCGTTTCCCAGTGGTATGCGCCGGGCTGACTATATCTCTTCGATCATTACCACGATGATTCCCTATGTAAGCAGGCACCGGTTGGCCAAGTTCTGTGATGTGTTCTGCGACAGAGGGTTTTATACTATAAATGAGGCCCGCACTATCTTGCGTGCAGCACGCGGCGCTGGTCTATTGCTCAAGCTCCATGCCGACGAACTTACCTCTATCGGCGGAGCTGAACTTGCGGCACAACTTGAGGCAACTTCTGCTGACCATCTATTGCGTATCTCCGACCGTGGCATCGAGGCGATGAAAGAAGCTGGTGTAATCGCTGTTCTCCTTCCAGGGACCGCCTTCTCGTTAAACAGACGATATGCGCCGGCAAGAAAGATGATCGACGCCGGCTTGCCCATCGCTTTGGCCAGCGACTTTAACCCCGGCACATGCCTGATAAATTCGCAGTTGCTCATTATCGGTCTGGCAGTAATGAAGATGGGGCTTACGATAGAAGAAGCACTCACTGCTGCTACTCTCAATGCCGCTGCTTCATTGGAGATGGCAGATGCAATCGGTTCACTGGAAGAGGGGAAATCAGCCGATCTGGTGATCCTTGACCTTGATAATTACCGCCAGATCCCGTATTTTTTCGGTCATAATCCGGTGATGAAAGTGCTGATCAACGGGCAATTAGTATGGGATCGAGAGAGGAATAGATATTGATAACCGAAGAACAAGATGGGCTATTGACAATCGATGCCTATGCCAAACTCAACTTTACTTTGCGAGTTATCAAGCGCTATGCCGACGGTTATCACGAGCTTGAATCGCTTGTACAGACGATCGATCTTGCTGATACAATTGAACTCCGCGTTGCTCAATCGCCGAATGAACGATCGAGTGGTCCGTTAATTGAGATCAATAATGAGTTTGCAGTGCCTCAACATAACGATTTGGCCTATAAGGTTGCTCAGGCGGTCTTGGCAGCCAAGGAGAGTGACGCTGCAGTGAAGATCAATATCAAGAAACGGATTCCCATCGGCGCAGGACTGGGAGGAGGAAGTAGTGATGGAGCGGCAGTATTGCTGGGCATCGATAGATTGATCGGGCCGAGATTGACATCAGATGAACTACTCGCCATTGCTGCTGGTCTCGGTTCTGATCTGCCTCTCTTCCTCTTCGGAGGACTTATGTTGATACGCGGACGGGGGGAGAAGGTAACTCGTTTACCTCCTTTATTTGCTCAGACAATACTCCTTGTCGTGCCACCGTTTAGCTGTGATACCACACGCGTCTATCAACGATACGATGAGCAGACAGCCATAAAGAGTTCGCTTTTCGACCGTTCTCCTTACGCGACCCCTGGCAGAGGAAGCCATAATGATCTGGAAACAGCAGCGCTTAACCTCTATCCACAGTTGGCTCCCTATCGAGAAACGGTCGCTAAACTCGGTAGTGATCTGTATGGAATGAGTGGGAGTGGAGCTACTTTTTACGCTGTCTTCTCTTCTTGCCGGCAGGCAAAGCGAGCAGCCGAGCAAGTAAAGGATGATCTTCCGCGCGCGATGACCTTTCTTTGCCGGCCGGTGGTAACGGGGCTGAAGTTCACGCGAGGCGTACTATTATGAAGATTGCGATCGACGGTCCTGCTTCTTCAGGGAAGACGAGCCTCGGTCGACATCTGGCAACTCGTTATGATTGTCTATTTGTCGATACAGGCGCGATGTACCGCGCTCTTGCATTAGGCGTTGACCGCGGCCTTGCATTAGATGAGATTGAAATCATGTTGACCGAGGAAGGAAAAATCTTTCTCAACGGAGAAGATGTGACCGCCTCTCTTCGCAGCCGGCGTATCGATCAGCTCTCTTCAGAGATGGCAATCGATCCCAAAGTGCGGCGGAAACTGGTCCGGATACAGCAACAACTAGCAAAAGAGAGGGATGTCGTTATGGAAGGACGCGATATCGGCACTGTCGTTCTTCCGGATGCAGAGATCAAGATCTTCCTTACAGCAACTCCAAGCGAACGGGCACAGCGACGAGCACGAGAACACGGCTGTCTGGATATTGATGCTATCGCTAATGAGATCGCTGTTCGAGACGCACGTGACATCGATCGATCGATCTCCCCCTTGAAACCCGCTAAGGATGCAATTACAATCGTTACAAATAAAAAGAGTCTTGAAGAGGTTGCTCTCGAAGCGATAGATCTGATCGAAAAAAGGATAGAGCATTTATAATAGATGCAGCATGTAAAAGAACTATGCAAAACCATTCTTTACTTTGTCAGCATCTGCATTCTGTGGGTAGTGACAAAAATCCTATTTCGGTTGCGCGTTAAAGGGAGAGAGAAGACAGAGAAGGAAAAGGGATATATCATTGTAGCCCGACACCGCAGTTATTGGGATATTCCGTTGCTGGCACTTGCTCTGGGAGGACGGCGGAAGATCCATTTTATCTCCCAGATAAAAATGTTGAAAAACCCGTTTCTCTACCCCTTTATCAAGCTTTACAGCACGATAATTGATCGCGATAACTTCAAACGTGAGGATTTTAGAAAGATAATAGAAGCGCTAAAAAGGAACAAGTTGATTGCAATCTTTCCTGAAGGGACGACACGGGTTAAAAAAAGGGCAAAGACAGGTGTTGTCCGCTTTGCTGAGATATCAGGGAAAGAGATTTTGCCGATCAATATCCAGGCAAAGGGGCCTTATCCGCCGCGCTGTCTGTTTCGTCTTCCCCGCATCTCTGTTTCCATCGGTAATCCATTCTTTATCGATGAACTAAAAGGGCAAGAATCACTGTCTCTGCGCCGAGAGCAAATTGCAACGCAAGAGACGCGCTACTACCAACGATTGAGTAAATTGGTAATGGAACGAATCGATAGTACATAATGTACGAAAAAGAGAATTGCAAAGAGGGAAAAGATACGCGGCTAAGACTGAGGAAAGAAAGATGATCAGGGGCAAATGGTGAAATGGAGGCTATAATTTATACTTCATAATCTGATTCCTTTGTGACAATAAAACAGCGAACAAGGAGGTCGATAAATAGATCGTGGCGGAGCGCCCGACTCCCAACTATGAACGGGCATGGAACAAGATAACAAATAATAGGTGATTTTTAATGGAAAGTCGGATAAAGATGAAAGACGCTTTCATAGAAAGTGATGTCAAAACATATAGTCGCGGAGATACGATTGCCGGAACTATTGTTCAGATTAATGATGAAGAGATTCTCGTTGATATCGGTTATAAATCCGAAGGGATTTTACCGAAGCGCGAGTTGTCACCGTTCCGTAAAGATGGAAAAGTGGAGGAAGGCGAAGAGATCGATGTTCTTGTAACTTATATCGACGAGGAGAAAGGAGCGGTTTATGCTTCAGAAAGACAAGCTGAGTATGAAAAACGAGTCGCTTCTCTGGACCTGGCGCAACGTGAAGGCACAGCAGTGGAAGGAGAGATAGTCGATGAAGTTCAAGGGTCAGGGTATCATGTTAGTATTAATGGTGTCCGTGCATTCCTGCCCGGTTCGCATCTCGGAAGGACCGGGCCAAGAGAGATCAGTAAACTCAAAGGACAGAAGAAGATGTTTAAAGTCCTTGAACTATCGCGTCGCGGCAGGAATCTCGTCGTCTCTCACACAGCTTATTTGAAAGATTTAGAAAAAGAACGCATAAACGAGCTCTTTGCCTCGCTGGAAAAAGGCGCGATGGTCGATGGTAAGATAAAGAACGTTGTTAATTTCGGTCTATTTGTAGATATCGGTGGGTTTGAAGGGCTTGTCCATCGCTCTGAGATCTCCTGGAAGGATCTTCCTGTTCCGCCGAAGACGTATAAAGTTGGCGATGTTGTTCGAGTCAAGGTGATCGACTTTGATAAAGAGAAGAAGAAAGTTTCGCTCAGTATAAAACAGTTGCGCCCTGATCCATGGAAGGGGGCTGCTGCTCGTTATCCGGTTGGGACGCAGATAGCGGGCACAGTGGTCAGTGTAACAGACTTCGGTGCTTTTGTCCGTTTAGAAGAAGATATCGAAGGACTTGTGCATCTCTCTGAACTCTCATGGAGTCTTCCATCAAAACCTAATGAGATCGTATCAGAAGGAGATGAAGTCGATGTGGTAGTATTGAACTGCAATACGAAAGAACGCAAGATAAGTCTTTCGATGCGGCGCGCACAACGAGATCCCTGGTGCGACATCCAAGAGAAGTATCCCAAAGATACTTGCGTGCGCGGTGAAGTTACCAAAATCACCGCTTTTGGAGCATTCATCAAATTAGAGGAAGGAATCGAAGGATTGGTCCATATCTCTGAGCTCGCGTGGGGGCGTATAGCGCGTCCGGGTGATATGCTCAAAGAGGGTGAAATCGTCGAAGCTAAGGTGTTGGAAAGCAACGAAGAAGAACGCCGGATAAGCCTTTCTTTGCGTGCACTTAAGGCTGATCCCTGGTATGAGTTCCTTGAGCAATATAGTATCGATGATCTGGTTGAAGGTACGGTCACCGAGATCAGAGATTTCGGCGCATTTGTGAAGATCACAGAGCATGTTGATGCGTTGATCCACGTTTCAGAGATCACCGACGAAAGAATTGCAACTCCACATGATTGTATTGCGATCGGAGAAAAGATCGAAGCGCGTATCATCGGGATTAATGACGAAAAGAAGCAAGTTCGTTTGAGTATGCGCGACTTATCTCTCTCCTCAGATAAGAACAAACAACCGGAACGGATCAACCTAAATCATGAAGGGCATAAGGCACTCACGATGAGAGATCTGCTGGGGAGGATAGACGAGGAAGAATAATTTGCTCTTACCGTTAAGAAGCAGGGTCAATTAAGTAGGCGATCTAATTTGCCTATCTATACGGAAAATAGATAAAATTTCTGTGTTTTACACGGAAGCAAGAAAATAATAACACTTACCGGAGGTAGTGGAAAATGAATAAAAGCGAGCTCATCAATCGGCTGGCAGATACATCACAATTGACGAAAAAAGACGCGCATGTAGTCCTCAATTCAATCTTAACCTTGATAGAAGAGAGTTTATTACGCGGTGAAGAGGTAAAGCTGGTCGGGTTCGGTAAGTTTGCTGTAAGAGGACGAAAAGCCAGCAGTCGCATGAACCCTCAGACTAAACAGCCGATCAAAGTTCCGGAAAAAGTCGTCCCTGTTTTTCGGCCCGGGAAAGACCTCAAGAAAAAAATTGAAAAGAATCTGAAGATGACAAAGAAAGGGATCGAGCCTAAATAAGAAGCCGTAGGGGCGAACGGCGTAGGCGGCTGTACGTAGGGGAGGACGTCTCTGTCCTCCCAAAGATTGGCAATAAATAGTAGAGAGGGTCAGCGGCCAGGAGGCCGGAGTCGGAAAGTTCGTAGGGTTCATTGGGTTCATTGCCCCATGAAGTAGGCATGTCCCTGCGAAGGCAGGGAACTGCACGGGGCAGGAGTTCAGAACAGAGCCATGAGCTGGAAAGTCATTGTAGGGGCACGGCCCCCGTGAAGTAGGACTGCACAGGGCAAGAGTTCGTTGGGTTCGTAGAGTTCAGGAAAGAGTCATGAGTCATGAGTCATGAGTCGAGAGTCTGGATGTAGGGGCGAACGGCGTAGGCGGCACAGAGCCTTCGAATCGCCCTTACAGCTGAACGCTTCGTTATTTTCTATTCTCTGACTTCTGCCTTCTATTCTCTGCCTTCTATAAGACTCTCTAGTTCGCTCTCCGGCAGATGAATATCCAACGAAGCTATCGGTAAAAGATAGAAGAAAAATTCCACGTTTCCTGCTGGTCCGCGTAGTGGTGAAGTCATTACTCCTGCCAGGGACCAGTGAAGCTTGCGTGCAATAAATGTGCGTAATTCTTGCAGTACTTTGCGGTGAACAGAGGGGTCTCTGATTACGCCGCCGCGAGCGACGTAATCTTTTCCCGCTTCAAACTGTGGTTTGACAAGGGCGAGAATCTCTCCATGGACCGATATAATCTTCTGTATTGCTGGGAAGATGATTCGCAAAGAGATGAACGACACATCGATTGTCACTAAATCAATTACTGAATTATCATTTACACCAAGATCCTCGCGCGTGAGGTAACGTGCATTGACCCCTTCCCTCACCTCCACTCGCTGGTCATTGCGTAATTGCCAATCCAGTTGGCCGGTACCGACATCGACAGCGTAAACCTGCGTTGCGCCATGTTGCAATAAACAGTCGGTAAATCCACCGGTCGATGCTCCGATATCGACACATCTCTTACCTGCGGGTTCAACATTGAACCATTGTAGCGCCGCAGCGAGCTTCTCTCCTCCTCTGCTCACATAGCGAGGACGATCAGTAACGGTTATCTCTGCCTGTGGATCGACCATCTGGCTCGGCCGAAAGACGGAATGGCCGTTCACTTTAATGAGACCGGCCATAATCAATCGTTGTCCGTGAGAACGACTCTTTGCCATCCCGCGCGCAGCGACCAAACGATCAAGACGCTCTCTTTTCATCGATAAATCGTCTTCAACGGAGACCGTAACTTTTGATATTCAGCCAGACCACAGCGGAAAACCTCTATCGCTCGTACAAGTACATCTTCATCGAGAACATAAGCCAACCGTATTTCATCTGACCCTTTCCCTGGTGTGTGATAAAAGCCGCTTCCCGGGGCGATCATCACTGTCTCACCTTTGTCATCAAACTCGGCGAGCAACCAACGTGCAAAATCTTCACTGTCATCGATCGGCAGTTTCGGGAACAGGTAGAATGCGCCTTCAGGTTTTTTACATACTATTCCCGGAATATCACTGATCTCAGAATAGACAGTATCCCTCCGACGATGGAACTGCTCGATCATCGCCGCAACTTCAGTGCGGTTATACGGAGAAGAGAGGAAAGAATTCAACCCCAATTGACCGAAAGTCGGCGGTGATAAACGGCCTTGCGCCATTTTAAGCAACGCCTCCATAACCTCGCGATTATGACTTGCGACCATTCCAATTCTTGCTCCACAGGCAGAGATCCGCTTGGAGATACTATCAACGAGTATCGTTCGATCAGAAACACTGTCAAATGCCAAGATGCTCATATGAGCTCCATCATAGACAAATTCACGATAGACCTCATCGGAGATAAGGAACAGATCGTACTTTTCAGCTAAATAGACAAAATGGGCCAACTCCTTTTCGCTGTAGGTGACACCGGTCGGATTTCCTGGGTTGGAGAAGAGGATTGCCTTGGTACGACTGGTTATCTTCTTCTCCATCTCAACCGGCGGAGGGAGATGGAATCCATCTTCAGCATAAGTCGTTATCGGCACAACCGTTACATCGACCAGACGAGCATAACCACGGTAGTTAGGGTAAAACGGTTCGGGAATGATCACCTCATCACCAGGATCCATCACTGCCTTCATGGCAAACATAAATGCTTCACTGCCGCCGATTGTGATAATTATCTCATCTTCGGTCAATTTGATGTCATGCTCAGCGTAATATCTACAGAGTGACAGAAGCGTCTCCGGCAGTCCTTGTGACGGACTGTAGCTCAAAACCTCTATCGTTGATTTGCGCACACCATCCATAAATGATTGCGGGGTAGCAAGATCAGGTTGGCCGATATTCAGACGATAGACGGTCTTCCCGGCCTGTTCTGCTTGCACACATAAAGGAGCAAGTTTCCTGATCGGTGAAGAGGGAGTCTCTTTTGCTCTCATTGATATATTAGGCATAATGCATACCTCCGGTCATGTGTGTTAAAGTACTTGTAAAAGATATTGTCCATCTTTTCGCCGGGGTTTTCCACCGACAGAAGAACCAAAAAGCCCAATGCCCCTAGTCCACGGCCAAGAGGCCGGAGTCATGAGTCGAGAGTCAAGAGCCAGGAGTCGGAAATCAGAAGTCAGAGAATAGAAGTCAGAAGTCAGAAAATAGAAACCAGAAGTCAGAGAATAGAAAATAACGAAGCGTTCAGCTGTAGGGGTGTATTGCAATACACCCC
>DOHL01000081.1 GCA_003535305.1 Candidatus Acetothermia bacterium | reverse complement strand
CCATGAAGTAGGCATGTCCCTGCGAAGGCAGGGAACTGCACAGGGCAAGCCCTGTGCAGTAATTGTACAGGCCAAGCGTGACGTGCCCCTACAAACTGTTTTGATCTCAGGAACTTTGGCCTAAACTTTGAGCTTCTTTGCAGCAATGATGTTGTGCAGATGGTCTTTCATCGCACGGAGTGCTTTATAGCGATGGCTGATCGCATTCTTTTCGCTTGGGGTTAATTCAGCTGCTGTTCTATTATAACCTTGAGGAATGAAGATCGAGTCGTAACCAAACCCATTTTTACCGCGCGGATAGAGGGTGATTTTTCCATCGAGTGCGCCCCTGGTTATATATTCTTGCCCGTCGGTAAGATGGAGGACGGCTACGCACAAGAACCGGGCAGAACGGTCTTCCGCGCCAGAGAGAGATCGGAGCAACGATGCGTTGTTGCGCAGATCGTCTCTTGGGAAGCCGGCAAAGTGAGCTGAATCCACTCCTGGCTTGCCATCAAGCGCGAATACCGCCAGTCCGGAGTCATCAGCAAGGACAGCTATCTCGGTTTCACGCGCTATTTGACGAGCTTTGATCAACGCATTGGCGCGAAATGTTATTCCGCTCTCTGTAACATTAGAGAACGGTCGTTCTCTGTAGGTCAGCAAATTGAGACCGGCAATATCAGCGAGAAGGGATTTTATCTCTTTGATCTTGCCATCATTCTTTGTTCCCAGGAGTAATTCCAACTGTCCCGCGCTATCTTCAATCGACATAGGAATGGTGCGTGATGCTTATTGTTACAAGGAATAAGGATCGATTCCACAAAAGAGGGCTGATTGAGATTGAACGCCGCATTAGAGATGCGCCGGCCTACTCGCTTAACTCGTCTTTACACCGCGGAGATCAAGCCGGCGAGCGAAATGGCAAAGGGAGAAATGATCGTCGCCCACGTCTTCAAATTCCGGTGTGTCAGTTGTGCAAATCTCTTTGCTGTACTGACAACGAGGATGAAAGTAACATCCTGACGGCGTGTGAACCGGGCTTGGCACATCGCCGGCAAGGAGAATCCGTTCCGCCGTGTAGTCGGGATTAGGTACTGGTACTGCTGACATCAATGCTTCTGTGTACGGATGGCGCGGGTTGGCAAAAAGTTCTTCTGTCTCGGCCAACTCAACGATTTTGCCTAAGTACATCACTGCTACTCGGTCACTGATGTGTTTTATTACCGCCATGTCATGCGCAACGAATAGATATGTCAACCCGAATTCTTCTTGCAGGTCTTCGATCAGATTGAGCACTTGAGCTTGCACCGATACATCGAGAGCCGACACTGGTTCATCGGCAACGATCAGTTGTGGGTCAAGTGCCAGGGCGCGGGCAACTCCGATACGTTGCCGTTGCCCACCGGAAAACTCATGCGGATATCGTTTCATGTGATCTGGTTTGAGCCCCACGGCTGCGAGCAATCCCCTAACTCGATCATTTCTTTCGCTTCCTTTTGCTATTCCATGAACGAGGAGTGGTTCACCGATAATACTCCCTACGGTCATTCGTGGATTGAGCGAAGAATAAGGATCCTGAAAGATGATCTGCATGTCACGTCGCAACAACTTTAGTTCTTTTTGTTTTAGCTCGGTAACATTGACCTCTTTGACCGTTGCGCCGGAGTTGGCAAGACTCCTACTGTTAAAGAATACATCGCCGGATGTTGGTTCGATCAAGCGGAGCAACGTCCGCCCGACAGTCGTCTTACCGCAACCACTTTCCCCAACAAGGCCCAATGTCTCTCTCTCTTTGATGAACAGATCGACTTCATCGACTGCTTTGACATTGGCGACGACACGTTTTAAGATACCTTTACGAATAGGAAAAAACTTTTTCAGTTTATCAAGCTGCAGAAGGACACCAGGTTTAAGGACATTACCCGAAGCACCATTAGTAGTATTATCGGCTGACAACCTCTATCACCTCTTTTCAATTATTATGCTATAAAACGATCAATCTTCAGCTGTAATTGAGCCCTCTTGTCTTTTCATCTTTACTTTCTGTGCGAATACATCCAGATAGCCGATGAATACCGTTATTTGTACAACCAACAACACGCCCAATGTGCAGTTGCTACTTCCTCATATGGAGGCATCTCGCGTTGACAGATTTCCATTGAATGGGGACAGCGCGGTTCAAAGACACATCCAGACGGAATTTCAAATGGATCAGGAACTACTCCCTTGATCGGAATCAGTCGTTCCTGCACCGCTGTAATCGACGGAATTGAATTCATCAATCCTTGAGTATACGGGTGTTTAGGATCATGAAAGAGTAAACGAGTGTTGGTATACTCTACAGCTTTTCCTAAATACATGACCGCCACATCGTCGGCCATCTCCGCGATCACACCTAAGTTGTGAGTTATAAACATAATCGAGGATTGAAAATCTTTTCGCAGCTTGGACATCAGTTCCAGCACTTGCGCCTGGATCGTTACGTCAAGTGCGGTCGTCGGCTCATCGGCGATGAGAAGTGTAGGATTACACGAGAGAGCCATTGCGATCATCGCTCGCTGTCTCATCCCACCGGAGAGTTCGTGAGGATAGCTGTCGATCCGCTGTTCAGGAACGGGTATTCCTACTGCTTGCAGCATTTCGATTGCTCTATTCCGTGCACCAGACTTAGATAGGCGTTGATGGAGCATAATCGCCTCAATGATCTGATTGCCGATTGTGTACACAGGATTAAGAGATGTCATCGGCTCCTGGAAGATCATCGCGATTTCATTCCCGCGGATCGCGCGCATCTCTTTGCCTTTCGGTTTTAACTGCGCCAAATCGGTTACAGTCCCGTTGTGGTGGTAGAGAATCTCTCCGCCATCGATTCTCCCGGGCGGCATTTGAACCAGCCCCATAATTGAGAGGGCAGTCACAGATTTACCACAACCGCTCTCACCAACCACCCCCAATGTCTTCTCTGGCTCGATAGTAAAAGTAACACCATCAACGGCTCTTACTACACCATCTTCAAGGTAAAAATAGGTCTTGAGGTCTTTTATCTCTATTAGCGGCAACTTCTATCACGCCTCCTTGGAAGTTTGCTCTCGTTAGTTTAGGAATACAGCGATGGCAAGTCCCAACACCAGAAAGATCGCTGCCGACACAACAGTGGCTGTTCTTTTAGGGTCCTTGGTCTCATCGCGCCCAAAAACGGTCGTTGACATCCCTGAACCGAATGCTCCACCCAAACCAGCATGTTCGCTCATCTGAATCAGAATCAATCCCATCAATACCGCGCAGTTCAGGAAAAAAATAATTTCCACTATACTTCTCAACACAATAATTCCCTTTCTCTGAAGATAACTGTATTCTAAATTTTAGTCAATAATATCACTGTTCTTTTGCTTTGTCAAGTATCATTTTTTT
>DOHL01000111.1:6303-8956 GCA_003535305.1 Candidatus Acetothermia bacterium | reverse complement strand
TGCCCCTAAACTGCAGCAATTCTCATTATGGGCACGTAGTAACGACTTCAGTCGTTTCAGCTGCGTACCCAGCGACTAAAGTCGCTACTACGAATCTGCACAACGTGGTGATAACGCTAAAATAAGAATTGCTGGGTTGTCCAGGCGCTGTTTTCGATAGACGGTTAAAAAGCGCGCGTGATTCCCAGGTGCGCGAGGTGGCCTATAGTGATAAGCACAATATAAGGACGCCCGAGGAAAGCACCGAGAAAGAGAATGAGTATGATTTGTATATAAAATACGCGCTGAAGGCAAGGAATGTGTGATGAAAAACTTTCGCAAAGAGTTGTGGTTTGAAATTACTGAGCGACGGGCGTTTATCAATATTACTCCACAAATAACAGCGGCACTTAAAGAGAGCGGCATTAAGGAAGGGCTCTGTTTGGTAAATGCAATGCATATCACAGCAAGTGTTTACATCAACGACGATGAAAGCGGACTCTTACAAGATTATGAAGACTGGCTTGAAGAATTAGCGCCGCATGAACCCATTGCTAAATATCGCCACAACAACACCGGCGAGGACAACGGAGACGCTCATCTAAAACGGCAGATAATGGGCCGTGAGGTGGTAGTTGCTGTTACAGAAGGACGGCTCGATTTCGGTCCATGGGAGCAGATTTTCTATGGTGAATTCGACGGTCGTCGTCGCAAACGTGTTCTGGTCAAGATCATTGGGGAATGAGCGCGAACAGCAAAAGAAACAGCTCTTTAAAGATGAATGGTGCAGCGCCAGAAGAATGTTCGTGGTTGATAATGTCGCATTTCTATGCGCTTGCGCGATATAGTTAGGGAGCAGGAAGACCAAAAATTCAAGCCCTGAAGCAATTTTACCAGGAGCAGAAAACGAGATAACAGAATGAAAAGCAAGCAGAACGGAGCATCTATTGCGCTCGTCACCGGCGGAGGAACGGGCATCGGAGCAGCCTGTTGCCGTGAACTGGCCACAGCAGGATTTACTATTGCTATTCACTACAATCGCAGTCATGAATCAGCAAAGAAGCTGCACGCAGAACTGAAAAACTCGTTTTTACTCCAAGCAGATATCTCCACACAACAGGGGATGGATTCAATCTACCGTGAGCTTCGCGAACGCGGTGGAGTAGAGGTATTGGTCAATAATGCAGGAATGACCGTTGATGCGCCGCTGCTGACGGCGAAGCTCGAAGATTTCGACCGCATAACAGCGACGAACATGCGCAGCACATGGTATCTGACCAAACGCGTGGCACGGCTAATGGTCCGCAACCGCCGCGGCAGAATTATCAATATTTCGAGCGTTGTCGGCAGTGTCGGTAATCCCACACAGACTATTTACGGAATGACCAAAGCAGCGATCGACAACTTTACCAAAACTGCCGCCATCGAGTTGGCGCCGTATAATATCTTAGTTAACTCAGTTGCACTTGGATTCATCGCTACGCAGATGACAGAGATGCTCTCTGAGAAAGCGCGCGATGCTATCTTAAGCCGCATTCCCTTAGGTCGGATCGGCACACCAGAAGAGGTGGCGCAATTTGTCCGCTTTTTGGTTGTTAAAGGTTCATATTGCACTGGAGCGGTATTCCATATAAATGGTGGAATGCATGGTGGTTGAAATATACGCTAATGATATTGCTGCTTAATCAGCAGGATGGATGTGCCTTATATGGATCGACAAAGAAACGGCACAAGTCGGTTGATCGGCAATGACATCATCGATCTGAGTCTGCCTCCAGTCTCCGCTAAAGTCGATAATTCGCGTTTCATGAATCGGATCTGTTCTTCTGAAGAAGAGAAACTTCTCGCCGCAACGCAAAAACAACAACTGCTATTGTGGTATATGTGGTCAGCCAAGGAGAGTGCGTATAAGATAGCGAAAAAATACCATTCCGAAACGGTCTTTTCACCGAAACAATTTATCGTTAACCGCATCTCCTCATGTATATGGTTAAATAACGAAGTGGACGGCGAGGTCTCTTATAAGGGAATGCATATTCCAGTCCGCTGGCAACATAGATCAACATATATTCACTGTGTGGGAGTGTGGCCAGATCAAACCGGCGCGTTTGACGAGATAGCCGTCGGCATAGAGGATCTATCGTCAGCGGAAATAATAGTTGAAAAGCGGTTATCGCGACACGAAACAGAATCAATCTTTTCGCCGGCATCGCAGCGAGTTAGACAATTGGCTAAACAGCTGTTGTCTGAACATGGATTAAATGACGTAGAGATTATTCGACATCGCGCGGGTAACTGCTGGGGACCGCCATATATCCGGCGACATAAGCGAATACTCACAGAATGTGACTTGAGCCTATCGCATCATGGACGATTCATTGCCGCTGCTGTGTGGGTTAAAGAAAATGGTGATTGGCGGTCCAGAGAGGAATAAAGGTAAAAAGATCAAGGCACGAAGTGCGAATCTGACTTCTCTGACTTCTATTTTCTGACTTCTATTTTCCGACTCCGGCCTCTTGACCCCTGACCCCTCTCTTGCCAGGGGAGAGTGTGGGGTCTGACGTTGTTTCTTGCGTGAAGCTGGCAGGTCTCTTCTTCTGCTTCTTCTGAGAGAGGATTGAGCCATACAAGAAACAAGGTCTGACCCCAGGCGCCACGCTTTCTTCCTGCCTGC
>DOHL01000111.1:0-5950 GCA_003535305.1 Candidatus Acetothermia bacterium | reverse complement strand
CTTTCTTTCTTTGCTGACCGCTGACTGCTGATAGCTGATAGCTGATAGCTGTGTTATTACTCAACTCCCTCTCTTCCCTTCTTCCCAACTTCTCAGCTTCTATTCTCTGCCTTCGATCAGTGAAAAAGGTCGAACAGAACATCCAAATGTCAAAATACAATGGTAGACCCCGATACTTCCTCCTCTCTTGCTGCTTGAAAATAAGTTGAATCTGTCAAGAATGAAGACCTGACCCTGACCTGACCCTATGTAATAAACCAAAAGCCGCCTCAGGAGAAGCGGTTTTCTAGTAGCTGAGCGATGTCTGACATTCCTCAGCAGTTTTGGTTTATCAGAGTTGTGTCTGACAGAGCCAGGCTCTGCCAATCAAAAGTTTGGTCTGGCCGAGCTTTGCGATGTCGGTTGAAGTTTGACTTCAACCGACATCTTGACAAGAGTTTTGGAAGAATGTTATCCTTAAGATAAGGAGTTGATATTATCCTTGCTGTTCGGTTACTATCACTTATTTGCCGATCAAGGAGATGGTAATGGTTACAGATCCATTTTCGCGTATCCTCGAATATAAACAGGCGGGAGAGGCTGTTCTTCTCGCTACGCTTGTAGAGACAACAGGAGCTGTGCCGCAAGCAGTAGGAGCACATCTTATTGTACATGCTGACGGCGAGAGTGAATTTACCATCGGCGGCGGCGCGCTGGAGGAACAGGTCAAAAGAGATGGGCGTGCGATTCTGCATGGTGAGATGAAATCGCAACTGATATCTTATGATCTGGCGGAGTTAGGGATGTATTGTGGTGGTAAGGCGAAAGTCTTCTTTGAGGTGATCTGTTCGCTGCCGCGTCTGTGCATCTTTGGCGCCGGCCATGTAGGTAAAAAGCTCGCTGAGCTGGCTGCTTTAACCGAACTGTTTCACATCGTTTTGATTGATGATCGTGAGCCGGCGACCACTGATAAAGAACTATGCGATGAGTTCTGCTATAGTCCACATTTCTCCAATATTCCCTCCCTTTCCGCTACAAGTTATGTCGTTATTGTGACAAGCTCGCATCAGACCGATAAAACAGTACTGAAATCAGTCCTTCAGGAAGAGCAATCACTATTTTACATCGGAATGATCGGCAGCGTGGCTAAAGCAGCGGAAATCTTCCGCGAGTTGGAATGCGAAGGTGTTGCCCGGCAAAGACTTGCCAGGGTCCGTAGTCCAATCGGCCTTCCTATCGGGGGAAAATCACCAGGAGAAGTGGCGATGAGTATACTTGCAGAATTGATCGCGGCGAAACATCACAGAGAGCTTATTCTGTCAGATAACCGTAAGTGACACACAAGTTAGTGTTTCGCCAAATACAAGATGGCATGCAAAGGGGTAAGAGGCAAGAGGGATAAGAAGCGAGGAACGAGGAACGAGAAGCGAGGAACGAGGAGAAAGGAAAGTTTTGAGTTAAGAAAGAGGTGAAGGTTCGTAGGGTTAATAGGGTTTATAGGGTTCGTAGAGTTAAGAAAGAAGTAAAAAGATGTCAGCAAAGAAAGCAGAAAGAAAGTCAGTAGGAGCACGGCATGCCTGCCCTGCACAATTACTGTGCAGGGCCTGCCCTGTGCAGTTCTACTTCACGGGGGCCGTGCCTCTACAGACTTGTGGTTCGGAGTAGGGGCGTATTGCAATACGCCCCTACAAGTTTCATGTTTATTTTGCGTGGGACAATTTAGGTCTTTGACTTTAGCTGAAAACTGACGGCTGAAAGCTAAAATAGCTGAACGCTTAAATGAACTCCTGCCCCGTGCAGTTCCCTGCCTTCGCAGGGACATGCCTACTTCATAGGGCTACGAATCCTATACCCACAGCAAGCACAGAGAAAATAAAAAAGGTTCCTCGCGCTTAAGGCGAGGTAAGGGGTGATGGGGAAAGGAAAGTTTTGAGTTTTGAGTTAAGAAATGCAATGAGAATAATGCCGGTGGTCGCTATTTAAGGATTTTCTGTCAGCAAGATTGAGTTTGGTGGAGAGACTGGAATGGCGGCACAGAGCCTTGCCCTGTACAATATCTGTGCAGGGCTTGGAATGGATCGATGTCAAAATGGAAATTCCGATACTATCAAGATAAAGTTCAGGAGGAGTGATTGATAATGAAACATAAATCGTTCTTTACCTTATTTAGTAGGTCCGATATTACACGGACGCTTCTTACAATTTTGGCGTTCGGCACGTTGTGGGGCGCAACAGAGGCCCTATTCGGCGGTCTGCTCCATATGATTCTGCCGGCACGTATTCCCGGGAAGATCATGGTCGGAATTGCCATGGGTATTATGGCATTTGCCATCCGCCGGACAGGGAAGGTCAGTCTTCCGCTGATGATGGCTTTGATCGCTGCACCACTCAAGTTGTTTTCCGCGGTGATATTCAACATTCCCGTCAATGCCCCCCAGGTACTGAATCCCGCCTTTGCTATTCTCGCCCAGGGAGCGGCGTTCTCAGTGTTGGCTTCACTTATTTATCGTCGACATAAGCATATCACCGGCCTGAGACTACGCGATAGATTGCAATGGGGAATGATAGGGATTGGAGCGAGCGTTCTCCAGGCAGGATTGTTCGTCATTATCATTCGCTCTCTCGGTGTTCTTCTGTATCCGTCGATTGCTGTGCTGCAAGAAAGAGGTCTCAGATTTCCCCACTGGGCCTTTTCCTGGGACGGAGTGTGGAGTTTTAGCAGTCGTACTGTCCCGCTTATTGCTATTGCAGCGGGAATAGCAGTGGTCATTGCCGGCGTTATCCCTGTTTACGCGCAGAAACCGCTTAGAAAATCCATTCTCGCAGTCGGGAGTGCCGCATGTCTGATAATCTTTTTCGCTGCATCGTTTCTCTTTTAGATAAGCCAACAGCGAGTCTGATCGTCACCGGAGCCAGAGGAGCGGGAAAGACGTATGTCTGCAAACAAGTTGCCACCGCCTTGCGTAATCACGGAATCAGCGTCGGCGGAGTTCTCTCACCGCGAGTTATTGACGAAAAGCGAACAGTCGGCTATATGATCTCCGACCTGATCAGTCAGGAAGAACGACTATTCGCTGCTGAAAAACCGCCGGGAATCAAAACTGGTAGATTTTATATCAATGAGAAGGGAATCACTTTCGCCTGCACAGCAATCGAGCGAGCAATCTGCTCTTGCTGTGTCGTCTTCGTTGATGAAATCGGACCGTTAGAGATCTCCGGCAATGGTCTCTTCCTTGCGGCACGAAAATTATTGGCCAAAAGAAGTGAGAGGATGGCTGTCTTGCCGGTACTTATCATCCGCCCCTCATTGATCACCACTGCTGAAAAACTCTTTCCCTTATTATCATCCGCTGATCGCTGGACAGCAGGATAACCGCCTGTTAAACGCAATGATTCAATGCAACAAAAATGAGCATTCAATGTTCAGACAACAGGGATGGAACTTAACTCTTCTTGGCGAGAGAAATAAGATGGATTTCTCGCAAAGGCGCAAAGAATGACAAAAAAAGGGATGACAGGCAATAAGAATGGAAATTAATTCTTGGCGATCTTGGCGAGAGAAAGAAAATTTGGCTTTTACATTTTGCTTGGGGAGTGTGAGGCATGATATAAAGTTGGGCCGTCGCGACCAGGTGATGGAGATGTTTCCGTGAGCAGGGTAGACACGAGGTGCGCTGAAGGCTTGCCTTCTTTTACCCGATATGTTCAGCCACCAGTAACAGGAGGCAACGTCTCTAACGCCGCCTGTACCGCCTCTTTCTGCTCGGTAAGAGAAACTATGCGGCGTTGTAACTGACCGAACCGTCGGACCGTGATTTCAGTTGCGGTAGCCAGCTGATGTTGTGTGCTTGTGATTTGCCGCTCGATCAATGTGATTGCCTGGTTAAAACTCTTCCGCGCCTCATCATAGCGTCTCTGGATGCGATAGATTTCACCGAGAAAGAAGTGGGTTCGGATAAACCCTGGGTTTTCCGCGCGTAATCTTTCCAAGCTCGCCAATGCGTGCTCGGTATCCCCTTCGCGAAGGGTAATCGCCGCCTCAAGAAAGCGTGCCTCCCACTTTAAATCCGGGAACGGTTCACTGGCAAGGAGAAGATCTACACTCTTTCGCGCTGTCTCAATATCTCCTAAATTCACTGCTACGTTAGCCAGATTGATGAAGACCTCTTCGCTCACAAAACGGGTAAGACAGTGTTTGAGACTCTCTTTTGCTTCTTCATGCCGGCCTAATTGTAGCTGGACCATTGCCAGGTGGAAGTAAGTCTGCCGGGGAGCGAAGTCCAGAGCGTGACTCCTTTGCAGGTCATGGTACGCTAAGTGGAAATGCCCCATGTGGAATGCATGGATTCCGCGATTGAGGTATAGATCCGCCCTAAAGTCCCGTGCCGATACAACGCAGATAAAGAGTGAAAAAGCGATAACCGAGCTGATCAATATCCGGCGCGGCCAACCGTGCACACTCACCTTCCACTCTCCCACCTTCCCATAGAATAACGATCCAGCCAAACCGACAGCAAGGACGAGAACAAGGGATGAGGCAGGCAATCGTAGCGGGAAACTGACGAGCGAATGGACAAAGAATGCGGTTATCCCGCATCCGAGTAAGAGAAGATCGAGCCGTCGCTGCGCGTCCTTCTGCAGTGAAAGTCGCTTGACAAAAGTGAAGATGATCGTTCCCATAGCGGCCAATGTAGCTAATAATCCTACCACGCCAAGTTCAGCTGTTATTTGGACGATTTCATTATGCGCTTGTGCTGCTCGCGGAATGGGGAAATCGAATTGCTCTCCCCGTTCTGTGGCGAGAAATTGTGCTTTATAGGGCAGAAAATTCAGTTTGTAATTTCCCAGGCCAACCCCGAAGACAGGACTATTGCGGAACATCTCCCACCCGACCCACCAGTTCCAAGCACGTACTCGTCCTGCATTCCGCTCCCATTGATTACGGAAGAATTGCACAACAGGTGATAGAGGCGTTCCATCGCTTCCCAAACCGATCACCGCATTGAACGGACTCGTTGGAGCAGCAAAGAGATAGATAAAGAGCAGGATCGCTGCCGCTGTTGTCAGAATCCGCTTGCGGGTAAGGAGCAACCCTGCTGTACGCCAGATAAAGATAACTCCGACCAAGACGGCTGTAGCAGCGATAAGGCCGACTCTGATTCCGGTCTGCTGGACAAAGAGGATAGTGTAGAATACAAAAACAATTGCTGACAGAGTGATTATTTTAGAGACAATGTAGCGTGCGCGCAGGAGGAGAATAAAAGCAGGCAAGAAAAGATAGGAGAGGAAACCACCAAGAAAGTTACGGTTCCCCATCGTTGAGATCAACGCACCAAGTCCGCGTGCACCGGGCGGACCGGGCAATATCCCCAGATATTGCACCAGGCCGTAAGCAGAGGCAATAACTGCGGAAAAGAGAAGGACGGACAGGATAAGTTTAATGTCTCTTTCTTTCTCAATGAAATTTACAACGAGTAGATAAAACAGGAAGAAAGAGATAACCAACGCCAGGCTTTGCAGGACGACACGCATGTTGATCGCATTGATCAGCGACAGCAGAATCGCACCGACCAACAGGGCAAACGGCAGAGTCACCCACGGCAGGCGGATCTCCCATGATCTTTTTCTCCCGCCGAGCAATGCCCACAAAATGAGCAAAGCCGAGATACTGACGAGAACAAGGATCGACTTCACATACCCGTACTCAGTGCTGCCTTCCCAGATGGCAAGAGGAACAGCAAAGACCAACAGCGCAATCAGATATACGATCAGGCGCTGACCGACAGTATCGATAAAACAGGAATCTCGCCACGCACTGATCTGATCGAACGCACGCTCCAGCGGATGTTTGCGTGTTCGCTTTGTCAGTCTTCTCTTTCTCTTTACCGGCCGCTTTTTTGCCATGGTTATACTATGGCATGGCTAGTTCATTGAGTTCGTAGCCCCATAAAGTAGGCATGTCCCTGCGAAG
>DOHL01000150.1 GCA_003535305.1 Candidatus Acetothermia bacterium | reverse complement strand
GATTCAAGCGATTTCTTTACTGAATACGTACAATCCAGGAGCACGGAAAGACTTACGTGTGTTTGGCATACTCATCTGCTCCCGAAAGTTCAGATGGCCGGTCTGCCTGATTTCAGAAGAGCAGGCAGTCAGACCGAGAAGTTAGCCTCTGTACAGGAAAAATTTTACGAATCTTGTGTAACCTAATAAGACGTAAGCAGCAGTCATCAAACACAAATTTTCTGAAAATTATTTACCTGTTTGACATTCTTATTTCGATGTAGTATATTAGTAATAGTTAAAATACTTAATTTGTTGGGAGTTATAAGTAAATGGCGCAGGACCCATCGGAAATATTCAAGGTGTTAGGCGCAGAAACGCGCGTCGCAATTATTGAGGTATTGAAATCAGAAAAGGCTGTTGGCGCTACACGTATTGCGGAAATATTGGGCATAACTCCTGCCGCAGTGTCACAGCACCTGAAAATATTGAGCCAAGCTAACCTTGTCAAAAAAGAGCGAAAAGGCTACTGGGTCCCGTATTCTATCGATGAGGAAGCATTGGAGAATTGCCGCTGCTTATTGAACAGAGTTTGCACATGTGAATGCAAAACAATCGACCGCTTCAGTCAAGACCAGCTGGATCAGGCAACTCTGACCGCACTGACAAAGTATGAAAGAGAATTAGAAATAGAGTTACGCAACATTCAGGCAAGAATCGCGGAGATCAAGGCAAAAGAGCAGTAGAAATTTTTTTGCGTATTTAATTAAGTAATAATCTGAATACTTAATTAAGCTTTTGCGCGATCAGTTCGACCGGTCTTCCTGGAAAGGAGGTGATAAGAGATGTGTCAATCCCGAACAGGTTACAGAAGCCATCGAAGCCACGGACATAACTGCGGATGTGGATGTTCCCTTTGCACGTGCGGACGCGGTACATTCGCACGGCGGTTCATCACCAGACAAGAGAGACTGGAGAAGTTGGAAGAGTACAGAGACCAACTGAAACAGGAGCTTACAGGCGTAGAGGAACATATCCAAGACTTAAAGAGGCAGTAAGTTCAATCTAATCGGGCAGGACGGGGCCTCGCAGCCCCGTCCTCCCACACACCGGACGTACTCAACACATCACAGGGGGTTTCTTTTACTGTTGTAACGCAACATACCTCTTTGTCAGGCTTACAAGCTTTTGCTCTTTGAACCATTTAACGGTCATGGACTCGGTAGCCTGAGGGCTACCGGTCAAACGCCGCCATCCTTTACCCGACAAGCCGACCGAGGCGTGCGCCATTCCGGCACGCCGAGATGTCGTTTGAGATAGCACGTTTGCGTCATAGCGCAGATGGTAACACGAAGCGGCCCTGCGGCGCGCCGACATCGGGATAGCCATGGGGATCACCGGCACCGAGGTCGCCAAGGAGGCCGCCGACATGGTGCTCACCGATGACAACTTCTCAACCATAAAAGCAGCGGTCGAAGAAGGGCGCGGGGTCTTCGACAATCTAATCAAGTTCCTCATCTGGATTCTGCCCACCAACGCCGGCCAGGGCCTGGTCATCATAGCTGCGGTGCTGGCCGGCAGAATTCTACCGGTGCTTCCGGTGCAAGCTCTGTGAATCAACATGACTACTGCCGTGCTGCTCGGTTTAACCCTGGCCTTTGAGCCCGCGAGCCCGACATCATGTCCCGCCAGCCGCGCCTCCCAGGGGCGTCGGGCCAGAAGCCAAGCGCAAGATTCATCCACTAATTGCAGGTGCTGTTCTATCCTCCGACTATACTCACACCATCGACAGCAATTGCCGGGGTGTGCAGGATCCCGTAGGCCCAGTGAGCCTTGTTACTAAAGTCGATCAGGCGGTCCTTCAGCAGGGTGTAACTGTTTCCAGCGATCATCGTGTTCTTCACCCGGCCGACGATCTTGCCGTCTTTGATCTTGAACGCCACTGCTACGTTGTTCGAAAACTCACCGGCGTTGATATTCCCCTGACCAAGGCCAAGAACGCTCTCTACGAGGATCCCTTCGTCGATTCCCGCGATAAGGCGTTCCTGGTTCGTCTCCCCGGGCTCGATGAGAAGGTTCCCCATCCCCACCCCTGGGGGAGTGCGGAACCCACCGCCGAAGAGCCCCCCTTTGTAGCCGTTTCCGGTCGGTGAGGCCCCAGCAAGCGCAGCGGTGCGGCGATCGTAGATGAACTCGATGATAACACCGCCTGATACGAGTGGGGTGCGTGCGGTGATCGTCCCTTCGTCGTCGAATCCGCTGCTTCGCGGACCGCGGGGGAGGGTTCCGTCATCGGTGATCGTTAGGCGAGGATCGAAGACCTCCTCCCCGATCCGGCCTTTGAGTGGGGATGTCTCCATGTAGACTGATTTGCCGTTCAATCCGACCATCAGGGGCAGGAGGATCGTGACCGCGCCGTGGGCGGAGAAGACGACTGATAGTTCCTTCGACGGGACCGATACGATCCGCTCACCGTAGCGCAGCTGTATGGCGAGGCGGTCGATCAATTCCTTGGCGGGCAGGTCGTCCAGATAGCGTGTCTGCTCGCTTGCATACAGGGTGAAGATGTCCCCTTCGCGTGCCTTCTCCACCTCGATTGACAGGGATATGTGCGTCCGCTCTTCACGAAGCTCGACACCGGCGGTGTTTGCAATCATCACCTCGCCTGTCGTCTTCTCGACGGAGAGGTTTACCACCGCTTCCGGATCGACAGCATGTAGGCGGGCGATCGCCTGTTCGCCGATGGCGATCATCTCCTCCTCGTTGAGCGCAACGATGGCTGGGTCGTAGATCTCACTCGTCTGCGCTGTCTCAGCGGCTGCAAAGTCGAACTCTGCCGGTTCACCGAATGCAGCCGCCGCGGCCGCTGCGGCGATCAGCTCCGCCGGTTCATTCACATTCGTCGTGGTGGCGAATCCCAGCCGGCCGTTGTCGATCACCCGCAGCGCCTCTCCCTCGACTTCCTTAACCATAATCGACTCGAGCCTGCCGGCGCGGAACTCGATTGGCACGGAACGGCTACGCAGGTGGTAGACCTCTGCTTTGTCGACCTTGGCGGCGAGCTTCTTCATTAAGTTGTCCATCACTTCCCTCCTATCGTCACGTCTCGAATCCTTATATGGGGCGCGCCGTCGGTCACCGGAAGTGGGGACTGCCCCCCTTTGCCGCAGCCGCCGGAACCGCCGAAGATCACCATGTCGTCACCGATCATGTCGATCGCACGCATCGTCTCGAAGACGTTCCCGGTAAGCACGACATCCTTCAGCATCCCGCCCACTTCGCCGTTCTTGATCTCGTAGGCGTAGGCCGCGGAGAAGGTGAACTGCTCGAGCATCGTCTGTCCTCCGTACGCTTTGCACGCATAGATCCCGCTGTCGATTCCGGCGAGCATCGCGGCGAAGGTCTGTTCCCCCGACTTGATATACGTGTTGGTCATGCGGACGATCGGCTCATGCTCGTAGGAGACGGCGCGTGCGTTCCCAGTAGGAGCGGCGCCCATCTTCTGCGCGGTCTCGCGCGAGTGGAGCAGCCCGCTCAAGACACCGTCCTTAATTAAGAAGGTCTTCGCCCGTGCTACTCCTTCGTCGTCGT
>DOHL01000087.1:7957-10737 GCA_003535305.1 Candidatus Acetothermia bacterium | reverse complement strand
TTAAACAATACTATCTGGACTTTCTGAGTTCAGCCCGCTAAACTTAGTTGCGAGGTGATCGTATGTGCGGAATAATCGGTTACGTGGGGCCTCGGCCCGCAGCGCCGTTATTGGTTGAAGGACTCAGACACTTGGAATACAGAGGATACGACTCAGCCGGAATTGCCACTATTGAGGAAAATTCTCTCAAAGTAGTACGTCGTGCCGGAAAGATCCAAGCACTCATCGCAGCATTGGGAGAGTCCGATATGTACGGACAAATTGGTATTGGTCATTCCAGGTGGGCTACCCATGGTAAACCGACAGACAGTAACGCGCACCCACACCTTGATTGCCGGAAAACAATCGCAGTTATCCATAATGGAATTATCGAAAATTATCTTCCGTTCAAAGAGAGACTCCAAGCCGAAGGGCATCACTTCTCCTCACAAACGGACACAGAGATCTTGGCCCATCTGTTTGAGCGTTTCTATCGGGGTGATTTAGAAGAAGCAGTAAGATTAGGGCTGCAAGGAATCAAAGGTGCATTTGCAATCGCCGTCATTGCCGCTGATTCTCCTGAGGAGATTATAGTTGCTAAAACAGCCAGCCCATTAGTTATCGGCCTCGGTAACGGTGAAACTTTTCTCTCTTCTGATGTGCCGGCACTTCTTCCCCACACACGTCGAATGATCTTTCTCCACGATGGGGAGATGGCCCGCCTCCGCAAAGATTCACTAAAAATCACTGATCTTGCAGGAAAGGAGATTGAGCGCCAACCGGTCCACATTGACTGGGACCCGCTGACAGCGCAAAAGGGAGGGTTTAAGCACTTCATGCTCAAAGAGATCCATGAGCAGGCCCAGACAGTGAGTGAAACGATCGGCGGCTGCTCTTCTTGGGACAACGATCGCCTTCGGTTGGACGAATTTAATCTTACTGAGCAGCAGATAAAGGAGATTGACAACATCTACCTTGTTGCGTGTGGAACCTCTTTCCATGCAGGAATGATTGCAAAACAACTGTGGGAAGATTTTTTACCGCTACCGATCGGAGTTGAAATAGGTTCTGAATTTCGCTACGGGAATTCCTATATTGACGAACATACACTGGTCGTAGCTATATCGCAATCAGGTGAGACAGCTGATACGCTGGCCGGTATAAAGCGAGCCAAAGAGAAACGAGCCACGGTTATTGCAATCACCAATATTGTAGGGTCGGCGTTGGAACGAATGTCAGATGGAATCGTCCGCACTTTTTCCGGACCGGAAATTGGGGTGGCGGCAACCAAAACCTTCACTGCACAACTTGCCGCCCTCACACTTCTCGGCCTTTATTTGGCGCAAAGACGTGGCTCTATCTCCCTGCAGGAGGTGCGTCACCAACTGACAGCACTAAGTAAAATTCCGTCGCTGATCGCACAATTGTTGGATAGAGAGGAAGAGATAGTTTCAATAGCAGAGAAGTTTTACAATGCATCCGACTTTCTCTATCTTGCGCGCGGGTTGCTCTATCCAGTCGCTCTGGAGGGAGCTCTGAAACTGAAAGAGATCTCATATATCCACGCCGAGGGATACCCGGCAGGAGAGATGAAACACGGACCGATCGCCCTTATCGATGAACAGATGCCGGTCGTCTTCCTTCTTTCCCAGCAAACAGCATACGACAAAGTCCTTGCCAATATCGAAGAAGTAAAAGCGCGCAAAGGTAAGATTATCATATTCACTGATACAGGTGATGATCATCAGCTCCATAGATTGGCCGAAGATATATTCTCGTTGCCTTCAGGCGAACGGGTTACTCTTCCCATTCGCCACACAGTTCCGCTCCAATTGTTGGCTTACCATATTGCAATCTTACGCGGCACTGACGTCGACCAACCGCGCAACTTGGCCAAGACAGTGACAGTAGAGTAATTCTACAAAACGTCTTAGTTGTAGCGATTAGTGGTTTGTCGCTGTTTTTTATAATTGAGGAACTTTGGGCTGGGATATCTGGTGATTTGACAATAAGCGCTTGTTTGCGCTCTTTTGTGCTAAAAAAAGTTAACAGATGTCCCCTTTCGATATTACGCATGGCGTTTGTTTTTAACGTTAGGAGTCGCTAAACTTGTCACGAATGACCTTAGATTAATAAAAAAAGGGGGGAATAGAGATGAAGGACATTAAGAGGAAAACTTCCGTGATCTTTCGCAGTCGTCTGCTGCAATTAGCGCTAACCGTTACATTGGGCATAGCGATCTTCGTTATAAGTGGAGTTATGAGTGGTTACGGAGGTGGTGGGCTACCGCCGGGAGAAGATGGCATTGCTCCACCAGACCAGCAAGGCGGAGTGTTCGCCGATGTGCCGATCGATCATTGGGCTCACGCTGATATTCAATACCTGGTAGAGCGGGGAATTCTTATCGGCTTGCCCGGAGGGGTATTCGATGGTGCACAGCCACTCGATCGTTTTTCTGCCGCAGCTCTTACTGCTCGTACGATCAGATATGTGAAGAACCACCCGCATGGCGTTATCCCAGAAGACCTCGACGTACTGAAAAATCTGGTCTTTAACGTGGCGGATCATATCTCGGTTATGCAGCGCGAGATTGAAGCGCTCAAGGTCGGGGCAGGAACGGCAGCCTTAGAAGAGCGGATCGCCCGTAACGAAGCGCAGCTAACTGCACTTGCTCAACAAATGCAGGAATTAGAAGTGCCGGCGGCGCAAGACGAGGAACTTGCCCAGCAAGTACAGATTAACTTGATTGTCGGTGCAACCGGAATCATAGTTGGAATAGTCGGTATTGTCTTGGCGTTTGT
>DOHL01000087.1:5392-7571 GCA_003535305.1 Candidatus Acetothermia bacterium | reverse complement strand
AGGGTGATTATTTTTAGGGTTCCTCGCTATTTGCTATTTGGTACGAGTAACCCTGTCTGCCTCACCGGCACAGGCAGGCGGCCCAGCGATGTTGCCGCGCCGACACCTGTCTGCGTGCGAGCACCTGCCTGTCCGCCTGGCCTGTGCGTGTCCGCACGCAGACAGGCGGGACGCAGGCAGGCGCTCGGAGGAAGGGCGTAAATTGATCGCCCTCCGGCGTTGTTTGCGCAACCCGCGCAGAGGCGCAGAGAACGCCAAGGAAGACCAGGACAAGAACCACAAACCTATCGTAGTAACGACTTCAGTCGTTTTAACTGCGCAATCAGCGACTAAAGTCGCTACTACGAATCTACACAATATGGTGATAACGCCAAACCGGTCTCCGGTCTTGCTTCCGCAATGGGCGCGCCTCCGCGGCTTGACGGGCGAGAGAAAAGCTATTGGTATTTCAACCAAGAGGCAGGATTGCGAACACGCTGACCGGCGTCAGTTACCCACTCCTGTCTGCCTCGCCGGCACAGGCAGGCGAAACAGCGAGGAGCCAAAACTTGACTCCTCTTTATCAAAAGTGTTAGAATATTATCAAGAACATCCAGAGAAGTTTAATCGTCAACCAAACAAAGAGCAGTTTTGTACCATTAATTGGTGAAACTTAACAGGCATGTTACAACAGTAGAAGAAACCGCCGTGATACATTGAGTACGTCCGGTGGTGTGGGAGGACGGGGCTGCGAGGCTTCCTTCTGCCCGATTCACAAGAAGGGGGCTTTCTGACAAAAGCACCCGGATAAAATAAAACTTATAATTAGGAGGGCTCAAAGATGGTTCAAAGATCACAAGGTGAGAGCGCGGTATGCGAAGCGGCGAATCCTTTTGAAGGGGTACAAAGGCGGATTGATGCTATTTGTGAGCGGATGAATATTGATCAAGGAATTCACGCTCGACTGAGGAAGTGCGAGCGGGAGCTGATGGTCAATTTCCCGGTGAGAATGGACGACGGGAAAGTAAAAGTCTTCACTGGTTTCCGGATTCAGCATAATGATACGCGGGGGCCGGCAAAAGGCGGGATTCGTTACCACCCCGATGTTACCCTGGATGAAACCAGGGCGTTAGCAGCTTGGATGACATTGAAGACCGCGGTGGTCAGTATCCCCTATGGTGGCGCTAAGGGAGGCGTCATCTGCGATCCGAAGGTTATGTCGCAGGGCGAACTGGAGAGGTTGACCCGGCGCTACGCCAGCGAAATCTCAATCCTAATCGGTCCTGAAAAAGATATCCCCGCGCCCGATGTGGGCACAAACCCACAAGTGATGGCCTGGATTATGGATACTTATAGCATGAATAAGGGGTATTCGGTTCTGGGAGTGATCACCGGCAAACCTCTGGAATTAGGCGGCAGCAAGGGTAGGTTTGAGGCCACCGGTCGTGGTTGTATGCTCAGCGCCAAAATGGCAGCCAAGCATCTGGGGATGAACATCAAAGAGGCAACAGTCGTCGTTCAGGGCTTCGGGAACGTTGGGATGGTGGCAGCAAAACTGCTGGCCAAAGAGGGTTGCCGGATCATCGCAGTAAGCGATTCCCGGGGCGGCATTTACAATCCCAAGGGCCTGGACCCAGAAGATGTACTCCGTCACAAAACGGAAACCTGTTCAGTAGTGGGCTACCAGGATAGCGAAACCGTAACCAACGCTGAACTTCTGGAACTACAATGCGACATATTGGTGCCGGCAGCTCTCGAAGACGAGATATACAAAGCCAATGCCCCAAACATAAAAGCGAAGTTAATCATCGAAGGTGCCAATGGGCCAACTACCGCTGAGGCAGATGAGATTTTAGGCGACAGGGGAATAACTGTTATTCCCGACGTTTTAGCTAATGCGGGGGGAGTGATAGTATCATACTTTGAGTGGGTGCAGGGGATCCAGTCCTTTTTCTGGGACGAAGCAGAGGTAAACGATAAGCTGCAACACGTAATGGCTAACGCCTTTGAAGAAGTGATGAGCATTAGTCAACATGAGAAAGTGGATATGAGAACTGCAGCCTATATGCTTGCAATAGGGAGAATAGCAAAGGCGATCACCCTCAGAGGGATTTACCCATAAAAAGAAAACTAAGGTGGCGGGAGGCCCTCTCTATGGATTGCGGCACAGAGCCAAGCCCTGCACAATATCTGTGCAGGG
>DOHL01000087.1:707-5120 GCA_003535305.1 Candidatus Acetothermia bacterium | reverse complement strand
CACAGAGCCTTGCCCTGCACAATATCTGTGCAGGGCTTGGAATGGCGGCACAGAGCCTTCGAATCAGGTCTTAATCAACAGCAACCGCAATGATTAGCCTCAAATTCGCACCATTAGCATCGATCGTATATGCTTCCCACTCTCCGGAACGTTTGGAATTGAATGCGATTCTGCCATCTGTTCCCCAATGTGGATTGGCATCCTCTTTGTCATGCGAGGTAAGGCGGAACGTGGCTCCTGTGGCGATGTCAATGATGTACAAGTCGAGGTTATCGTCTTTGTTGGAGACGAAGACAAGCCTCTCTCCCTCGGGCGACCAACTAGGGGCCCAATCATCGATCGTATTGCGTGTCAAGCGAGTCTTCTCTCCTGTTGCCGGCGTATAAATGAAGAGCTCAAACCCGTTCTCCTCCACAGGAGAAGCGAAAGCGATTCTCGTCCCATCCGGTGATATTACCGGTTGCCAGTTCCTTATCTGCGGTTCATCGCGCTGTAGCAGAGCACATCCACTGATAACGAGCAACGCTCCGATTATAGCTGTCATTACGAGTATACGATAACGGAAAGATCGTTTTTGCATATCTTTCACCCCTCCTGCCGAGAGATTTCGCTTTTAGGTTCAACGAACAACATTCTTCCTGCTTCAGTTTGCAAGGCGCTCTTCACCGTTGCTTTTATCCTTCGCCCGATGAAGCGCCGGCCGTTCTCCACTACAACCATCGTCCCATCATCAAGGTAACCGATTCCTTGGCCGATCCCTTCTCCGCGATCAATGACATTTAATAGTAATTCTTCTCCCGGAATAAATCGTGGTTTCACTGCATTAGCCAATTCGTTGACATTGAGAACTTTGATGCTCTCTACACTAGCGACCCGGTTCAAATTGTAATCGGTTGTGATGAGACTACACCCGAGGTCTTTGACTAATTGAATCAATTTCCGATCCACTTCTTTGATAGCAGGATAGTTCTTCTCCAGTACCTGAACTTGTGTATTTCCATTGGACATGAGTTCATTTAAAATTTCCAGGCCACGCCGTCCTTTACGCCGCCGCAAATTATTCGAGGAATCAGCTATACCGTGCAACTCCGTGAGGACAAAACCGGGAATGATGATCGGGCCATCGATAAATCCGGTTTTAACCAAATCACCGATCCTTCCGTCGATGATCGAGCTGGTATCAATAATCTTGTCTGTCTTGCCTCCTGATTGCCGATTGATTCGAGCTGCAGTCGTCCCTTTTGGAGAGTGAAGCAATGATCCTTTGTGTTCATATCCCAATCGAAAACCGAGCAGCGCGCCGCTGAACAACACCATTCCTTGAACGATCTTAAGCCAAAGCCCAGAGAAAAAGATAAAATCCAAGACAACACAGACGATAATTCCGAGCACTGCGCCACCAATTGCCGCAGCTGTTCCGTTCATAATCTTTAGCAATTCGCCTTCTTTTGTCGCTATTTTTCCCATTAAACGCCACCCAATAAGAAGAACCCCGCCGAACAAGAGACCACTTCCGCCTCCGACAAAGAGGTTTAACGCCCATTCTGGCAATCCGAATATTGTGGGAATAAGCTGCCCTTGATATGAGAATACAACAACTATACCAAGGCCCATCACAGACAGGAAAAATAAATAGACTCTCACACTACTCACCTCCAAACCAATGAGAAACTAAGAAGAAAAACAGGCCCTTAAGTCCCGTAGCACATACATAATTGCGTTACCAACCATATGAGAAGGGAATTTTCTCCTCTCGCCAGCTATTTTCTTGTTTAATTGTATACAACACTTGACTCTGTTACAATATTCTGCTATCCTGTATATTGGGTGTGATCGAGTGAGGGGGTGATAGCACTGGGAGATAATAATTGGACGATCAGGAAAGTCCTCAGTTGGACCCGTGGTTATTTTGCCGATAGTGGAATACCTCAACCTAGATTGGAGGCGGAAATTCTGCTTGCTCATGCGCTGGCAGTAGATCGTCTGCATCTTTACCTTTCCCCGGAAAAACCGCTCTCTGAAGAGGAACGGAACATATACCGTAACTTAGTCACCAGCAGACAACGTGGCGTTCCTCTCCAACTGTTGACAAAAGAGATATCATTTCTTGGATTACGATTCAAAATCGATCATAATATCTTTATCCCTCGTAGCGAGACTGAGGAGATGGTTGAGTTGATCCTCCGTCGCACCACACGCGATAGAGAACTGACCTGCTTGGATTTAGGCACGGGCGCAGGAGTAATCGCTATCTGTTTAGCTAAATTTCTCTCTTTATCTCGTGTAATAGCAATCGATTATTCTACAGAGGCGCTGGCCCTTGCCGCCCAGAACGCACAGTTAAATGGAGTTTCCGAACGCATAGTCTTTGTGCAAAGCAACTGGTTCTCCTCTGTACACGGCAAGTTTGATTTGATCGTCACCAATCCTCCCTATATCATAGAAGATAGAATCACAACTTTGAGCAAAGAGGTACGTGATCACGATCCACACATCGCGCTGAGCGGAGGAAAAGATGGATTAGAAGCGATAACAGCGATAATTAACCAAGTACCGAAATACGTTAAAAACAGCACTCTGCTGGCAATGGAAGTGGGAGACGATCAAGCGGAGAAGATAAAAGAGAAGCTGGACAGCATTACCGAGATATCTAAGGTGGAAACAGTCAACGATATAACAGGCAAAGAGAGGTTTGTACTCGCAACATGGCAGTAATAATTCAAGTTTCGGATCTGAGTTTCTTCAATAAAGACGGACTGTTGGTATTAGAAGATATCCATCTACAAGTTGAACATGAAGAATTTGCCTTTCTCGTCGGACCTTCCGGAGCCGGCAAATCGCTCCTCCTTCGCCTTATCCTTGGCGAGGTCCGCCCCCCACGCGGACAGATATTAGTCCACGGAAGAAATATCGGGCGACTCAACCACCAAAAAAGTATTGGCCTCAGACAAAAAATCGGTGTTATGCCGCAAGGGTTTGTTCCCTTACCCAAAACAGTAATCGGAAATTTACTGTTCAAATTACGCTGCCTCGGCGACTTCATTGAACAAGCAGAAGAGAAGGCGACCGCTGCTTTGGAAGAGATCGGCCTTGCCGAAAAACGCGATCAGCTGGCAACTGAACTCTCACCCGTTGATCAGATCAAACTAGGACTGGCGCTCACCATTTGCCATGAACCAGTGATCCTTATATGCGATGAACCATTAGAGGGGTTGAACGGCGGAAGCGCAGAAGATATTCTACAGACGCTTGATCATATCAATGCTGCTGGTACTACCACTTTAGTTGCAACGAGAAACAGAGAGATGGCAGAGAAGAGTGGCCATCGAGTAATAATACTCCACGACGGAACGATCAAAAAGTTATGAGCGCAATTTTATACCTACTGAAAGAGATCATCTGCTCGCTGAGAAGAAAGAATTTGTTGTTATGTCTAGCACTCAGCGGGATGATCATTGTTTTCCTCGCTCTCTTTTCGTCCTTGTTCTTATTTACAGAACCGATCGAAGACGACATTCGACTGAAAAGCCAAGAGGTTATCGCCTATCTTCCCCTTACACTACCAACAGCGGCGATTAGGGAACTTCTGTTCGAAATCCGTGAACACCCGCAAGTAGTAACGGCAACGTTCCGGTTCAGTGAAGAATTTCATCGAGAGGCTCCCTTGCCGGGACGATATGGGCTCCTCTTTATCACAGCTTACGATATAGCTTCAGCGCAAGTGTTAGCTACTGAGCTTGCCGGCCGTAACGATATAATGGAAGTGATCTTCTATGGAGAGCTGCTGAAACCCACAGCTACTCCTCTCACTGCAACGATGAAGATCGGATTTGTTGCGGGAATTCTGATTGCAATAGCGGGAGCTTTGCTCCTGTCTCGATATTTATTCACCCGCTTGCTGGCCGGATTTACTGACCACCTCCGTCTGCTGCATTCCGCAGCGATTCCAGAACGAACGATCCAAACCCCATTGATAATTCTCGGGGCGATTTGCGGACTTATCGGCGGACTTCTCTTCGCAGTTATTATTTACCTGCTCCACAGATGGGCTGTCAACGACCCTGGAGCGACCATCCGTATAGCAGCTGGAATGATTGATTCCATGCGAATCTTATCAGTCAGCGCCGGCGGAGTAGTAGTCGGTATACTCCTGGGAGGAGCATTAGGAGGACTGGGAGCCAGCCTAACTACACAGCCACGATTTCACCACTAACTTAGCATCCATACGGGGGTTCAACTGCTGGATAATTTCTTGCCTTCCATATCTTTTTGTAGTACGATATCCTCCGCAGTACGGCGAGTTCCGCCGGAATTTACGCCTGTGGAGAGAATGTGAGACCTGTGGGGATATGCGGTTGGAGTACAGCCTCCGTAAAATCTCCTCCAAGGGGCATAAGAGGCGAAAACCAAGCC
>DOHL01000087.1:0-348 GCA_003535305.1 Candidatus Acetothermia bacterium | reverse complement strand
TGGGCAGTCTCGCTGAAGCAGGAAGCAAGCGCCTTTTGTCCCACAGGACAAAAGGGTAAGTTTTGCGGAACGGTTATCTATAACAACCATCTGTATAGTGACATTCACACGTTGGCGTTGACCGAAAAAAGAGTTAAAATACAATGATTCCTCGGTAGCTCAATCGGCAGAGCGTTCGGCTGTTAACCGAAGTGTTGTAGGTTCGAGTCCTACCCGAGGAGAATAACAAGCAATCACAGGGGCAGGCCCTGTACAGTAATTGTACAGGGCAGGCATGCCGTGCCCCTACAAGTTTTAGATTTATTTTGCGTCGTGCAATTTGGGTCTTTGGCTTTAACTGAAAGCTGA
>DOHL01000029.1 GCA_003535305.1 Candidatus Acetothermia bacterium | reverse complement strand
CTCTCTACTATTGCCAATCTTTGGGAGGACAGGGACGTCCTCCCCTACGCACATCACTCCGGTCTCTTGGCCGGCACTCCCTCAATAATCCGTGTGTGTCAGTGTCAATCCGTGGTTCTTTCCTCTTTCCTCCCTCGGGCGCGGTTCAGGGATGGGTTTACTGAATATGTACGATCGATCTCCATCTGTGACATCACCAGGCCGGTCAATAGTTTAGGGTAAAAATCAGTTGATTTCTGCGGCATCTTTTCATGCAGATCTGATATTATCCGTACCTCGTCGATCGTTGTCGGATTCATGATCAATGCCAACTGATGGCTTCCAGCCTGAACCATGGCTATGGCCTGCTCGCTATCGCGTACGTAATCAACGTTCGTTTGCGTCTGTAGAGCTGCTTCGTCGATCCCAAGGAGCGGTTCAAGTAGTGCCTGGTGGAGAATAGTAACATCGAGCCGCTTCCATTCCGGCGAACGATCTTTGATTATCTCATCCATGATCTGCTCGTCGCGCAGACGCAGAAGATAAAAATCATTCCCGCCCATGTATAACCCGAAGAGATGTTCTCCTTTTTCGCGGTGGGCAAGAGCATGAAGAATTTCACTTAAAGCCGTTAGTTCCTCGATGACGAAGTTTCCGGCAAGGTTTCCGAGGAACTCTTTTCGATCAAAAGCAATAAGATTACGAATTACGCGGTGAGTAGGAAAGATAACTATCCCAGGCTCGTTAATATTTATCATCGTCATCATTCGGCATTGGAAACTCTCCGCTCCGATCGTTTGCCATCCGGCAGCGCGACATTCTTCCATGAATGTCACTGCTGTTTCATACCGATGGTGACCATCTGCAATGTAGAGCGCTTTATCAGCCATTGCTTCCTGAAGAACCGCGATCGTTTCTTTATTGTTGATCTCCCACAGCATATGGCGGTTGCCGTCGTTATCCAGTGCTTGCCAATTTGGTTCTTGTCCGGTGATAGCGCGATCGATCTCTTGATTAGCCTGTCTTTTCGGATCAGAATAGAGCATGAATATATGGCCGAAATTGGCTTGGGTGGCACGGATCAATTTCAGCCGGTCAGCTTTAGGTCCGGCAAGAGTCGTTTCATGGCCCTTCACCCCGTCGCCGGATGGCTCAAGCTCAACAAGGGCGACAAATCCTTTACGCAAGTAAGTTATTCCCTGGGCATTGTATTCCTGATAGTACGCGTAAAGCGCGGGTTGAGCAGCACGAGTGAGGATTCCTTCTATCCTCCATCTTTCCATATACGCAACTGCGCGGGTATAGCGATTATCAATGTCATCATCATTAGGCTTAGCCTTCCCTTTAATAATGCGAATGATGTTATACGGACTGTGCCGGTAAAATTTCTCTTGGTCTTGCGAGTCGATCCGATCATACGGCGGGGTGACGACAGAAGAGAGATCATCGATCTTCTCCGTAGAATATGTGATTCCATGAAAGGGAAATATCTTTGCCATCGCAAACTCCTTGCTTATTCAGTAATAACGGAACGTGGTCAAGCGTTGTGAAGCCCGAGTGTCATGCCGAACTACTGTCTCGTCAAGTGCAAGATGTCATTCCGGACACCGGATCAAGTCCGGCGCAAGCTTTGATCTGGAATCTATCGAACAAGGCTCTGGATTCCTGCTAAGCCTGCCCCTGCGTACGCAGGGGCAGGAATGACGATTCAAGCAGCTTGATAAATTAAGGTTGACATGACACTACCTTCTTTCTTGTCATCTCTTCACTTCTTTCTTAACCCATCACCCATCACTTTTCAAGGCCAAGGAACTCTATCTACGAGCCCAATCAATGACGATCCGAGCCGCCTCTGCTCCCACGCGTGCTTGCGCTTCGGCAGTAGCAGCACCGATATGAGGGGTCAACGAGAGGTTCTCCATTGCGATGAGCGGATTGTTTTTAGGAGGCTCTTGCGTGAAGACATCGAGTGCTGCACCGCGTAGTTTTCCGTTCTGTAGTGCTCTAAGCAGTGCTTCTTCATCGACTACTCCGCCACGAGAGCAATTGATAAGATAAGATCTATCTTTCATCTTTGATAGCTCCTCTGCGCCGATCAGTGGGCGTCGATCACTGCTGAGCGGAACGTGCAACGTGATAAAATCAGATTGTGCTAACAGGTCATCGAATTGGACCATCTCTACCTCTTCTGGCAGGTCTTTCTGTACGAACTTGTCATAAGCGATAACCCTCATCCCGAGAGCAGTCGCCTTCTGAGCTGTCAATCGGCCGATTCGTCCCATTCCGATGATTCCGAGGGTTTTGCCCAGAATTTCGCATCCTGCAAGGTTCTTCTTCTCCCATTTTCCTCCTTTGAGAGAGACAGTTCCCCGAGCGATATGCCGTGCTAACGAGAAGATATGACCAATTACCAGTTCAGCGACAGCATTGCTACTCGCTGCTGGAGTATTGCAGACAGTGATTCCGTTTGCTTTCGCATATTCAACATCGATATTGTCCGTTCCCACACCGGCGCGGACGATCAGTTTAAGTCTCTGTGCAGCGTCGATCAGCGATGGACACACTTTGGTTGCGCTACGAACCATGATGCAGTCATAATCTGGAATCTTTCGTTGCAACTCTTCCGGCGAAAGATCGGTCTCCACTGTTACAGTAAGTCCAGCGCAACGCATTGTCTCGATAGCCATTGCCTCGAGTGGGTCTGATACCAATATTTTCATCGTCTCTCCTTATCTGAGGCGGAGAATATCTTCAATCGCTGCCAGCACACCGTCTATCTCATATATCTGTGTGTCACCCATATGAGCGATGCGAAAGGTCTTCTCTTTGAGTGCGCCGTAGCCGTTGGCGATACGAACATTGTTATTTGCGATGAGAGTTTTTACCAAATCAGCGACGGAGATCTGCCGCGTATTGGCGATGCAAGTTAAAGTCTGTGACCAATAGCCTTGTTCAGGATATATAGCAAAATACTTCTCTGCCCATGATTGGACTCTTTTTGCCATCGCTCTATGACGCGTAAAACGCTTTTCCAACCCCTCGGATAAGATATCATCAAGTTGCGCGTTGAGAGCGTACATATGCGGAATCGACGGAGTGGACGGAGTCTGATTGCGCAGGTGGTACTTATACATTAACTTGAGGTTGAAATAGTAGTTACGTGGTTCGATCCTTTCCGCCCGTGCAAGAGCGCGCTCGCTCATTGCAGCGACAGCAATTCCCGCCGGAAGAGCGAATGCCTTCTGCGTTCCTGCCAGCAGAAAGTCAATGCCCAGCTTGTCGGTTTCGATCTTTACGCCGGCCATTGCGCTGACTGCATCGACGAGTAAATGGACATCGTGGTATGAGTTGACGACTGTGGCGATCTCGGCAAGAGGGTTGGCCAATCCAGTGGAGGTCTCATTGTATACTAAGGTGACTGCATCGTAAGCTCCACTGGCAAGTTGTCTATCGACCATCTCCGGTTTGATCGCCTGTGACCAATCGACATCCATACGATCGCAAGGAACTCTATTCCACGTAGTAATTTCATGCCATCGTTCGGAGAAGGCGCCATTGACCAAATTCAAACACCGTTTTTCTACCAAGTTGGTCGCTGCGGCTTCCATCGCCCCAGTAGAGGAGGATGTAAAGAGAAATACAGGGTTTTTTGTGTACAAGAGACGTTGCAATTTAGGTTGAATCTCAGCGTAAAGCTCTAAGCATTGCGGGCTGCGATGATGTATCTGCGGCGTAGCCAATCGCTGTAAAATCTCCGGTCGCACCTCGGTCGGTCCGGGAGTGAATAATCTATTGTGCATGTTATACCTCCGGTTGTGCTCGGTTATCGTTTGTTAGCCTGCCTGACAGACAGATACCCCTGGTTTGATTTGGCACCGTTATAACATTATTGAGGCGTTATTTCAACCCAAAATATGCGTTAATAAAACCACAGAGGGCACAGAAATTATTCTAAAGATAAAAAATTCGTAACTACTCAGGCCTGCCCTGAACAATGACTGTACAAGGCCTGCGGCCGGGGGCAGGCCCCATGAAGTAGGACTGCACGGGGCAGGCCTAATAACCTGAGTATTACCTTTTGTTTTAACATCTTTCTTTGCGGTCTCTGCGATCTCTGCAGTTAATACATAATCTGGGTTCAACTGAGCAGAGAGAGTCCACGCCGTAGGCCGAGGGCATTTGCTATCGCGACCACTTCGGTGTATTCAGCTATCGTTATTGGACGAGCGAGCTGAGGACATCTTTTTGCGCGGTAAGATGGACAGTATTGGGACATGATATTGATATAAGTGCTACAACCGATCTTTGCAGCGATGAATTGCAGTACATTCTGTGAGGCAGCGACCTGATTGGGTAAAACAAGATGGCGGATCAGAAGGCCGCGTTGAGCAACTCCATTCTCAATTACCAGATCTCCTACCTGGCGGTGCATCTCCTGTAACACAGCCTTGATGTTTGTAAAATACTGCGGCGCATCTGAATATTGCGTTGCCGCTCGGTCATCACCGTATTTTACATCCGGCATGTAGATATCGACTATCCCCTCCAATTCTTGCAGCGATTCGACACTCTCATAACCACCGCAGTTCCACACAACAGGAAGATCAAGTCCCTGATCCCTTGCCATTGCCAGGGAAAAGAGGAGCTGCGGAGCCTGATGAGTAGGAGTAACGAGATTGATATTATGACAGCCATATTGTGCGAGAGAGAAGAATATTGCTGCAAGATCCTCAGTCTTAAGTTCCTCTCCTTGCTGTAGCTGGCTGATATCGTAATTCTGACAGAAGAGACATGCCAGATTGCACCCCGAAAAGAAGACAGTGCCTGAACCTCTTCTTCCGACAAGTGGACGCTCCTCACCGAAGTGCGGGCCGAAATTCGCCACTTTGATTCTGTTTCCCAGACCGCATCGACCGACCTCGCCCTTGCGTCTATCGACCAGACAGCGATGGTGACAGAGTGTACACAGACTGAGAACCTTCTCTAACCGAGCGGCACGGTCAGCGATCATCGCGGCAGTTAATCGCATCAGACCTCCTCTTTGGAATAGGATGCTCTATGATAGTACAATTTCTCTGATTGCAATATAATGGATAGGAGGATTCTATAATGGAAGGAGTCTTAATTTTATTTTTATTTGCCGTCTTCGGTTGGAGTCTGCTTACATACACTCGGCTTAAACGGCTTAAAATGCGTACTGAAGAGGCGTGGTCCATTCTCAATACCCATCTTGACAAACAACATGATTGCGTTCTTAGTTTAGTGGAAACAGTGCAAAAACACAACGCTTATAACCAAGAGATATTTGACCGGATATTGCAGACGCATACCATGGTACTGAAGGCCGCCTCTCCTGATAGACAAGCCGTTGCGGAAGAGGAACTGAAAATTGCATTAAAACCGCTCTTTACCGGAGTATTGGACTGTCCAGAGATTGGGGTTGATGCCAAGTTCGTCAATTTGCGCGAGGAGTTCGCAGCCCAGGAGGATAAGATCCGCCGCTGGCGTGATTACTACAACTCTGTTGCCCGCCAGCTCAACACTATGATTATAAGATTCCCCCATCGGATTATTGCCAGACGATTGCAAATGAAGAAAGTGAAGTTGTGTCTTGTACCAGAAGCCAAGACAACCCTCACTCCGTTCGGGTAAAGCTGTCAGCGGTCAGCAAAGAAAGCAGAAAGAAAGTCAGTAGGAGCACGGCCCCATGAAGTAGGACTGCACGGGGCAGGCCCTGCACAGTAATT
>DOHL01000125.1 GCA_003535305.1 Candidatus Acetothermia bacterium | reverse complement strand
CAGACAGGTCTGTGGTTTTATTGACGCATGTTTTGGGTTAAATGATTTCGACGAACGACCGTTTTCCCACTTTGATAAAGAGCGGTGGTGCAAACTGAATGTTAAGATCGAAAGAGGTGATCCGTTCATCATTGATCGACACTCCCCGTTGGTCGATCAACCGCCGCGCCGCTGAACGGCTCTCTATCAGCCCTGTTGCCATCAGTAGATTGACCACCCAGATTGTTCCTTTCTCATCGAGTAACGCCCGATCTAATTTTACCTGCGTCACCTCTGTCGGCCGATTGCGCTGGGCAAAGATACGATCAAATTCCTCTTGCGCGTGCTGGGCAGCCTCTTGGTCGTGGTACATTTCCACGAGCGTAAATGCAAGTCGCTGCTTGCGCTGTCGCGGGTGGAGATTAGTGACTTCTTGGTAAAGAATATCAGTGAGATATGTAAAATAAGACTCCATCAGCTCATCAGGGATGGACATAACTTTGCCGAATATTTCTCCCGGTGCTTCATCTATCCCGATATAATTCCCTCTACTTTGGCTCATGCTATGCACGCCATCGGTGCCGATGAGAAGCGGGACAGTCAGTATTACCTGCGGTTCTTGGCCGTATGCACGCTGAATGTCGCGACCGACCAGGAAATTGAATTTTTGGTCAGTACCGCCGAGTTCAATATCAGCGCGAATGGCGACTGAATCATAGGCTTGGGCGAGCGGGTAGAGAAATTCCAGTATGCTGATGGGATTATTAGCAGCAAAGCGCTGTGAAAAATCGTTCCGTTCCAACATCCGCGCCACTGTATACTTGGAAGTAATCTCGATGACGTCGGTAAAAGTGAGCGGCGTCAGCCATTCAGAATTGTAGCGGATCTCTGTCTTATGCGGATCGAGAATCTTAAAGAGTTGTGTTTCGTAGGTCGCTAAATTCTCTTTGATCTGCTCAGCGCTCATCCGTGCGCGCGTGGAAGTCTTTTCCGATGGGTCGCCGATCAACCGGGTAAAGTCTCCCACAACGAGGACAGCCGTATGGCCCAGGCGTTGGAGATCGCGCATTTTACGTAACGGCACTGAATGTCCTAATGTCAAATGAGGAGCAGAGGGATCTATTCCTAATTTTATCCGCAGCGGCTCTTCTCGCTTTGCTGATCTTACGAGTTTCTTGAGTAGATCGGCACGGGGAATGAGATCAGCGACTCCACGTTCGATTATCGTAATTGCATTTTCAATTGAATTGCTCACCCTCTCACCTCAAATTTACGCCTTGACAACCGAGACAATCCTATCTTTGGCCGCTAATTGCATCAATCTTACCCCACGGGCGTAGCGACCATAGACATTTATTTCACCGGCAAGGAGGCGAATCACTTTTCCGATCTTAGTCATGATGATGATCTCATCTTGATCCGTAACCACTTTAGTCGCTATTAGACTGCCGGACGACCCATCGACTTTGATCCCCATCACTCCTTTACCTCCTCGCTTTTGCAGCGGAAAATCGATGAATGATACCCGTTTACCATATCCTTTATCGGTCACCATCAAGAGCTTCTTATCCATAGTAATTCCCTGTTCCAGAGAGACCATGCCAACAACATTGTCTTTTTCTTCCAGGCGGATACCGATCACCCCTCGTGATGGCCGGCCGGTTAAACGCACATCAGAGTCGCGGAAGCGAATCGATTGTCCTTGTTCAGTGGAGATGATCAATTCTCCATCTCCTGCTGTATCAATTACCTCGACCAATCGATCGTCAATGTCGGCATTGAGGCTGATAATTCCTTTTGCATGCGTATTAGAATATGCGGTCAATCGATTTTTATTGACGATCCCTTTGGCTGTTACCATTACACAGAAACTATCTTTTACCAGATTAAAATCGTGTACTGGGAGGATGGAGCGGACCATTTCGTCCTGTTTCAGCTCGATGATGCTGCGCAAATTCTTGCCGACAACATCGCGCCCCAGCGACGGTAATTTGTACCCTTGCGTCCGATAGACAGTGCGTCTATCAGTGAAGAAGAGGAGTTCATTGTGTGCCTTTGCTGTTGCAATACAACATAGGTAATCGCCCTCTTTGGCGCGGATTCCGATCATCCCCTTACCCCCCCGACCCTGGCTTTTATATTCGTGCTTCTTAGGAGCATTGACATAACCGCGACTGGTCACATTGATCATCAGGTCATGGTTCGGAATGAGCGCAGTGAACGCAACATCACCATCGGCATCACTGATCAGTGTGCGACGCATATCGTCGTGTGCTTCACCTATCCGGCGCAACTCATTTTTCAGCGTTTCATCGAGAAGAATTTCATCTTTGAGGATCGCTCGGTATTCAGTGATTGCCCGTCTCTTCTCCTCGTATTCGGTATCGATCTTATTCCGTTCCAGTGCCGTCAATTGAGCGAGGCGCAATTTAAGAATAGCATCGGTCTGCTCGGCAGAGAAGGAGAACTCCTCCACGAGTATTGATGATGCTTGTTCGGAATTCTGAGCTTCTCTGACTATTTTGATAATCCGATCGATGTTGTCGAGCGCTCTTTGATAGCCTGCTAAAAGATGGGCCCGCTTCTCTGCGGTATCGAGTCGATGCTGTGTTCGTCGCCTGATAACTTCACGACGAAACTCAATAAAACAACTTAAGATCTCTTTCAAAGAGAGTATCCGCGGGTTGCCGTCTAAGATCACAAGGAAAGAACTACTGAACGTCCGTTCCAATGGGGTGAGTTTGTACAGCTGATTGAGCACGAGATCAGCATTGGCCGACCGTGTCAAATCGATCACAACACGTAACCCATCACGATCAGACTCATCGCGCAAGTCAGAGACCCCTTCGATTACACCAGCATGAACCTGGTGAGCGATCGCTTCTACGATCGTTGATTTGCGCACGAAGTATGGTATCTCCGAGATGATAATCTGTTTGCCTTCTATCACTGCTTTTCCCCGCATCTTGATCTTGCCCTGCCCGGTACGATACATATCTTCGATGCCCTGACGCCCCATAATGATCCCGGCAGTGGGGAAGTCAGGTCCAGGGATACATTCCATCAGTTCAGCCAGACTTGCCAGCGGATTATCGATCAACAAGATGATCCCCTCGATTAATTCTCCCAGATGGTGCGGTGGAATATGAGTAGTCATCCCGACTGCTATCCCCCATGCTCCGTTCATCAACAAGCTGGGGACTTGAGCCGGCAATACCTCCGGCTCCTTCAGTGAGTCATCGAAGTTGAGCGTCCAATCGACCGTCTTCTCTCCTATCTCAGCAAGGAATTCCATCGCTATCGGTGTCAACCTGGCCTCGGTGTAACGCATTGCCGCCGGCATGTCCCCGTCGATAGAATTGTGAACGAAGATACCACTGGCGAGCAGGAAGTTATGATGCACGTCTACAGTGATATCGTATACGTCGGCCCGTTCCACGAGCATTCGTTTGGTAACTACGCGATGGTTATAGGTTTGAGCTTTCTTCACCATCTCCTTGAAGCTGGTGATGCAGCGAAGTGCGACCTTTGGACTAAGAGCCCAATTCCCGTTACGCCTTGCCTCGTGCGCTATAGGAGCAAGCTCCCTCTCATTGGCCGCATGGAGCCGGTTCACGTAGCACAAGATCTCGCTGCGCATAACCCATTCTCTATAACTGGGGTCGGACCATCTCTCACGGAGAGCTGCAATTGCATGCTCGGCTAACTCCTCTATCATCTTTGGGCTCTTCGCCATCCGTTCGCTGTTTCGTGGTAAATTATTCCAACGATTGAAGCCCTTGTGGTGTCGGACGAAGGGGCCCTTGAACCGGGAAACGCAACCGTTGTGGGAATTGAACTCATCCGCCAAGCGTTGCACAAACTCCCACTGCCCGGTGAGCGGTTGCTTAACCCGCAAGCAATCATTTAACTCCTCTTTGATCGGAGCCGTGTCGAAATACCCCGGCATGAGCGAGTCACCTGCAGTGAGATCCCGCGCTTGTTTGTACGTCCTATCCCGCAGTAGGAATCGATGTTCCGGAGTACAACGGACCGTCTCGCCGTTATCCAGCACAAGTTCCATAAGCGAGGCGTTGCGCCGTGTAATCCGCGCATTCCTTCCCTCGCCTACGACGATCCTTCCGTTTTGGTCTACGGAATAGGTGTAAAAGACCTCATCGGGCGGCAGCTTCGCCAACTCCTCAAATGACTTCTCCGTCCCATCAAGCAACTTGATCTTGGTCTCACCGGTGAAGCAACCAAAGTTTCCCTGTCCGTCGACCAAGGGGTAGCGATAGGAGAAAGGTTGAGCCATATTGACCATTGTGTCGTAGATCGCCTGGTCTCCATGGGGATGAAACTTTCCCATCACCTCTCCCACAATGCGTGCCGCCTTTTTGTGTGGCTTGCCCGGAACAAGGCCCAGTTCATGTATTCCGTAGAGAATTCGCCGTTGTACCGGCTTTAACCCGTCACGGACATCAGGGATCGCCCGGCCACGAATTACGCTCATCGCGTAGTTGATGTACGATTGCTCCATCTCCTCTTCAATATATGAAGGTTTAATTTTCTCATTCATTAATAGCTCCTCAGCTCATTGGCAACAATAAAAAATCTATCCTAAAAGTTACCAAAAAACTCGTTAGGATGCAAAGATACCGCCAAGAGACGGAGTTAAACCGACAGTACATATTCAGTCAACCCATCCCTGACTCGCGTCCAAGGGAGGAAAGAACCACGGATGGACAC
>DOHL01000032.1 GCA_003535305.1 Candidatus Acetothermia bacterium | reverse complement strand
TGCAGGGCAAGGCTCTGTGCCGTCATTCCACGGCTCTGTGCCGCCAATTGCAATACGCCCCTACAGCTGAACGCTTCGTTATTTTCTATTCTCTGCCTTCTATTTTCTATTCTCTGACTTCTGTTCTCTGTTTTCTGCCTTCTGACTCATCACTCATCACTCCGGCCTCTTGGCCCCCGACCCCTCTCTACTATTGCCAATCTTTGGGAGGACAGGGACGTCCTCCCCTACGCACATGAATTATGTTTCGTGGGAGGACAGGGACGTCCTCCCCTACGCACATCACTCCGGCCTCTTGGCCGCGACTTTGAACATAGAACATAGAACTTAGAACCGTGAACCCTTGAACCGTGAACCTCTGAACTTTGAACCCCTAGGCCTGCCTCTACAAACCTGTGGTTCGTGGCTTGTGGTTTTCTGTATTTATACCTAATGTAAAGCGGGAAAGATAAGGTTTAGAGAATTTCTCTTCTTGCGATACTACGGATAATAAGGTATAAATTCGAATGCGAATAATAGCATCCGAAAAAGCGTGAGGACTACGATGAAAAAAGAGACGCAAATCAGCCAGCCGGAAGAATTTCTCAGTTTGATCCGCAAGATCCGCAAGCGGTTTCACCAAGAGTATCATGCAACAGCAGAGAAGCATGGCTTGACGATTCCACAACTGCATGCATTGGTCCGCTTATGGCACCGTGATAGTCAATCGATCGGTAAAATAAGCCGTGAACTCGGTTTAGCAGCGAGCACGATCTCCGGTATCATCGACCGGTTGGAAGGCAAAGGACTCGTCATGAGAAAACGGGATGATGTTGACCGCCGTGTCGTTACGGTGCAGTTAACGGCCAAAGGAAGAATACTGAAGACCAAGCTGTCGCGTATCGTTGAACAAGAGTATCTGACCGGAGTTTTTTCTCAGCTCGATAAGCGAACCGGCAAAGAGCTTATTGCCGGCTTGCGGGCTATTTACCAGATAATGACGAAAGGCTCTAAGTAGTGGCCCGCAAGATTATAAAAGATCTGACTACAGGCAACCACGTGGGGAATGTTCTCTTTTTGGTGTGGCCGATCGTCATCGCTTCTCTGTTACAGACAGTAGTCGGTATCGCTGATACGATAATGGTCGGTCGGCTGGGAGCCCAACCATTGGCCGCCGTAGGGATGGGGCGATTCATCTTTATGGTCGTCATCATCTTCATTTTGGCCGTCTCCACCGGCGCACAGGCATTGGTCGCCCACTACACCGGCGCTAAGAACAAGGAACGGGTGACCTGTGTAGTTGACCAGGCGCTGATCTTAAGCGTCATCGTAACGGCGCTCCTCGCTACGATCGGTCTGCTCTTCTCACCGTTCTTCCTCCGCCTACTGGGAGCAGAGCCGGAAGTTATTGCACTGGGAATTCCTTATATGCGCATCATCTTCGCCGGTCTATTATTTATGGTGCTTAATTTCATCATCAATGCCATCCTTCAGGGAGTAGGCGATACACGGACACCACTTAAGATCATGGCGCTGATCAATGCTCTCAACATTATATTGAATTATCTCCTCATCTTCGGCATCGGTTTCTTTCCCCAGATGGGAATCATCGGCGCTGCATGGGGAACGATCATCGCTCGTTCTGTCGGCGGCGGAATCGGATTGTGGGTGCTGGCAAGTAATCGATTTGCCGCTCGCACCCTGCTCCATAAACGATTTAAATTGGAATTAAAATTGATCGGAAAAATTATCCGTATCGGTCTCCTTGTAGGAGTGCAGGGACTGGTGCGCAGCGGCGCCGGCATGATTCTGATGCGGTTCGTCGCAATGACGGTTCATAGCACTTACGCTGTGGCAGCGTTCAGTATCGGTTTTCAGATTGAAGCGGTCTCTTTTATGCCCGGACTCGCGTTCGGCGCTGTGGCGATGACGCTCGTCGGACAGAATCTCGGTGCGCGTAAGCCGAAACGCGCTAAACGAAGCGGTTCTTCTGCAACAGCGCTTGCCGCTCTCTTTATGTCGGGAATGGGATTGCTGCTGTTCCTCTTTGCCCGGCCGATCGTCGGTATATTTTCCACTAACTTATATGTGGTCGACATCGGCGTCGATTTTCTGCGTATAATGGCCTATTCGCAACCATTTTTGGCGCTGATAATGGTCTTTTCAGGAGGATTGCGCGGAGCGGGTGATACGATGACACCGCTCAAATACACTGTTATCCATGGATGGCTTATCCGTCTCCCGTTGGCCTATATCCTTGCTTTTCTGTTGGGCTTTCAGACAACCGGCCTCTGGTGGGCGATGACAGTCTCCACTATTACCCAAGGACTGGCTACCTGGTGGTACTTCAATCAAGGAAGATGGCAACAAATCAGAATATAGACTGCACTTCGTTGCTTTCCCCTCAAAGAGGGTCAGGTTTCAAAGCTCAGAGGTTCACGGTTCTAAGTTCTATGTTCAAAGTTACGTCTAAGAGGCCGGAGTCAAAAAATTCGTAGCTCCAGGAGATTTGTAGGGGCACGGCATGCCGTGCCCCTACGGCTCTTGACCTCGGACTTTGGGCATTCTCTATTTTCTGTTTCTGTTTTCTATTCTCTGGCTTCTGTTCTCTGTTTTCTATTCACTATTCACTATTCACTATTCACGATTCTCTGATCTGTGTATATCAGTGTCAACCTGCCCCGTGCAGTTCCCTGCCTTCGCAGGGACATGCCTACTTCATGGGGTCCGTAGTTCAAAGATGGGTTTGCTGAATGCTGACATGCGAGTAAACTTATACAGAGCTTATACAGAGGAAATAGAATGATATACGCTGATTTAGTTTTTACAGACGGAAAGATTCTCTCTTCTAGTTGCGAAGCAAGACCAGAGGTCAAAGACGATTTTAACCCAGCGCTTGCCGTCACCGGCGAGGTGATCAGTGCAGTCGGCTCTCCGGAAGAGATAGCGCATTTTATCAGTCCGCAGACTGAGGTAATCGATCTTGAGGGTCGCGTTGCTCTTCCCGGTTTTATCGATGGGCACACCCATTTCATCCACTTAGGACTGGGAGAGAACTTTATCGTCAACCTATCCGGCTGCGCTTGTCGCGAAGAAGTTCTGGCGCAGTTAGCTGATATTATCCGCGAGCGTGGAAAAGGAGAATGGATCATCGGCCAGGGATGGGATGAAAGCCACTGGCCGGACGGCAAATACCTCAGCCGAAAGGAGCTTGATCGAATCGGACCGCATAATCCGATCGCTGCTATTCGGATCGATGGGCATCTTATCAGCGCGAATACCGTTGCATTGCGTAACGTCAAAGATCATTATCCAAAGACGGAATTCGATCCGCAGACCGGAATTCTCCGAGAACAGGCGGCATGGGATCTGCTCCAACAGATTGAGCCCGATCAGACGACACTTGTCGCAGCAGTCGACGCTGCCTGCCGGATCGCTGTCTCTTGCGGTGTAACCTCGATTCACGATATGGCGGTTAGTGCGAGTCAGTTTCGTGCCTACCAGAGCGCAAAGCGGAATGGATCACTCACCGTCCGTACTCTGCTTTATTTCCGTTTGGAAGAGATGCGCCATATTATCGAGACAGGGATGGAGACTGGGTTCGGTGATCACTGGCTCCGTTGCGGCGGCATCGGTGAAATCTTTACCGACGGGTCGATCGGGGCACAAAATGCGGCACTGGACGCACCGTACTGCGGCAGCGCTGAGAGAGGCCGACTCAACTTTACATCCGCCGAAATAGTTAAGGCATTACGAGAAGCAGAACAGGCCGGGCTGCAAACTGCGATCCACGCGATCGGTGAACAGGCAATCACAGCTGTTCTCGCTGCTCATGCTGCTGCACAAACGAGTCGCAAGCTGCGCCACCGCATTGAACATCTTGAACTTATCCTGCCTGAACAGATAGAGAAGATGGCACAACTGAACCTTGTTGCTTCGATGCAACCTAATTTTGCCGGGGTGTGGTCCGGGCCAGGGAAGATGTATGAAAAATCGCTGGGTGGGGAGAGGGATAGACGGATTGATCCCCATCATGCTGTTATCCGTGCCGGCGTGCCATTGATCTTCGGTTCGGATTGCATGCCATTCTCTCCTCTTTACGGAGTTCACTGGGCCGTTAATGCTCCGCATCCTGATCAACGCCTCACTGTTAAGGAGGCGATCGCGGCATACACAGAACAAGGCGCACACTCCTCGTTTGAAGAGGGGGTCAAAGGCGAGCTCTCTCCCGGCAAATTGGCTGATATTATTGTGCTGACGCGTGATCCCTATTATTGTTCCAATGAGATCAGCGCGATCGAGGTCGATCTTACGTGTATAGGTGGCAAGATCGTCTACCAACGGGAAGACGGCGATCAACGACAAAGATGATTGCTCTTGTAACTATTGCAGGGATTACTCTCTCATTAGCCGGTCTATGGACCGTCTTACCCGATCTATGGTTCCGTGGCCTACGTCGTCAAGTGCTGTGGCATGGACCGAGGGATGTAAACCGCGTAGCGCTCACCTTTGACGACGGACCACATCCAGTCGATACACCCCGTACATTAGAGATATTGGCCCGTCACGACATTCGAGCGACGTTCTTCCTTGTGGGAAAGAATGCCGACAGATATCCGAACCTGGTGCGGGAAATAGCAGCTGCTGGTCATGATATCGGTAATCACACATACAATCATCGCCATCAGTGGTCTCTCGGTCCGATAAAGACGGTTCAAGAGATCCGGCAAGGGAAAGAAGCCTTGGAACAGATCCTCGGAAAGACGGTTGAGTATTTCCGCCCCCCGTGGGGGATGTTTAACCTGCTGACCTTCAGTGTTGGTCGTACCAATGGAAAAGTAGTACTATGGTCCTGTACTGCGCAAGACTGGCAAATTAGCGATGCAGCGGCGATAGCGCACCGCATATCAACGACCAGCAGCGCGGGGAGTATCATACTGTTACACGATGCAAACGGTGTTTTCGGTACCAGCGCCCCCATGCTATCAGCCCTCCCGCTGATCATCGCCGACTTAAAGCAAAGAGGGCTTGATCCAGTGCCATTACGCCATCTAAAGCAGTCTAAGGCCAAGTAGTTCCGTATCTCTTGGCGATCTTGGCGAGAGAAAAAATTGATTTACCTTGCCTGCCCTGCCATGCACAATAACTGTGCATGGCCTGCGCAATTACTGTGTAGGGCCCGTCTGCGCTTGTAGTGATAAATAGGCCGGATCTTGAGATA
>DOHL01000145.1 GCA_003535305.1 Candidatus Acetothermia bacterium | reverse complement strand
ATTCAAGGGTTCGCCGGGTTGCAGAGCAAGGCTGCCTGCCTGTGCCGGTGAGGCAAACAGGGAGGTCATTCGACCGGAAGTTACTGACAAGATACTGAACTACTCTGGACTATGGACTATGGACTATGGACTATGAATCACATACAGCATCCCGCTCTAAAAATTTATAACTTGGACATCGAATCACAAGCGATACTCACTCTCGCATTATCCAGCGTAATCAGATAGAATAAGAAGAGAAAATCAGTGACGGGGTGATCGAAGTTGAGAATAAGAAAGGGCGTTAAAGTATTGTTGTTGGTCGTCATCTTAGCCATATTGGTAGCTGGGGTCAGTGGCGCGCAGCGCAATGAACCAGAGATATTTACGCCGGTAGTTGAGATATACCGCCTGATCCGCAATCACTTTCATTGGTCTGATCGCATAGATTCGCAAAGATTGCTGCACGGAGCGCTGCGAGGGATGGTAAAGGAGCTTAATGATCCCTACAGCGAGTTTCTCTCGCCGGAAGAGAACCGTCAATGGCAAGAGAGGCTTGAGGGGCGGTTTAGTGGAGTAGGAATTGAGATAACGCTCAAAGATGAAAAATTGATGGTAGTTGCGCCGATCGAAGGGACGCCGGCCTATCTCGCCGGTATACAGGCAGGTGATATCATCATCGCCATCGACGGTGAAACGACAGCAGGGATCACTTTAAGAGAGGCGGCGATGAGGATTCGCGGTGAAGTAGGGACGTCGGTGATTCTCCGCGTTCTTCGTACAGACGAAGCGGAAAAGGATATCACGATCATTCGTGATATCATCCATATTATGCCTGTGCGTTATGAATTCCTTGAAGAGGGACGCATCGGCTACATCCGCATTACCCGTTTCAACCACGGCGCTGTCAAGGCCCTTAATGAGGCTCTCTCTTCTCTTAATCCTGAGGGATTGGACGGATTGATCATCGATCTGCGCAACAGTCCGGGCGGACTTTTATCAGCAGCAGTTGCAATAGCGAGTCAGTTTGTCGATACCGGAGTGATCGTTTCGATCAACGAGCGTGCTGCACCGAGACCACCGTTTTACTCAGTAGGCAATAAGATTCCCAATCTTCCTTTAGTTGTATTGATTAACAGTGGAACGGCCAGCGCAGCTGAGATCGTTGCCGGCGCAATTCGTGACCACCGAATGGGAGTTCTCATCGGTGAACGCTCATTCGGCAAAGGCTCCATTCAACGGATGATCGAATTCGCCGACGGATCGGCATTGCGACTTACTATAGGGGAATACTTCACTCCGCTTGGCTATCCCGTCCATGAGTATGGATTGACTCCGGATATTGAACTGACAGAGGAAGAAGATCCGCTGGCAGTGGCGATTGAATGGCTTTTAGCACGCGCTGGTCAACAGATGCCGTTGCCGGTAGAGGAAAAATAGAACGGTGCGCTTCTCAGTGATCGGAGCAGGAGGATGGGGCAGCGCCTTTGCTCGCGTAATAGCTAATTGCGGTCATAATGTAATTTTGTGGGCGCGCGATCCGGTCAATGCATCTGCGATCGATCGATTACGTGAAAATCGGCGTTATCTTCCGGGAGTGATCCTCCCGCAAAATAATCTGAGAATAACAGCTTCTTTAGAGGAAGCCACTGACAGCGAAATCCTTGTTCTTGCTGTCCCTTCCTTTGCCGTAGGTGAGGTCGTGGAGAAGATCGCCGTTCTGTTAGGATCGGTCGGTCGTAAGATCTTTATTAATTTAGCAAAGGGGCTCGATCGCTCTTCCGGCAAGCGACTCTCCGCGGTGATCGGAGAGAAGACTAACCCAAAGGCTGTCTTTATCCTTTCAGGTCCCAGCCACGCCGAAGAGGTGGGGCGGGATATGCCGACAGCGGTCGTCCTTGCGGGAGAGAATATTGCTCTCGGAAAGGAGATCCAAGCATCGCTCTCCACGCCAAGATTCCGTATTTACCTATCCGACGATATCAAGGGAGTAGAATATTGCTCTACGATAAAGAATATTATCGCTATTGCCACCGGTGTTACCGATGGCCTTGGTTATGGCGACAACAGCCGGGGAGCAGTGATTACCCGCGGTTTGGCGGAGATGGTCCGCTTCGGCCGGGTCTTCGATGTACAGGAGGAGACTCTGTTCGGTCTCTCCGGCCTCGGCGATCTCGTTACCACCTGTACAAGCAAACATAGCCGTAACCGTCGTGTGGGATATCAGATCGGGCAGGGTGAGCCAATTACCGAAATCCTAAATCAGATGGAAATGGTCGCCGAGGGGGTACATGCCACTGAGATCATCCATCGATTGACAGTAAGAGAAGGTATTGAGATGCCGATAACCAAAGCAGTCCATCACTTGCTGTATGAAAAAGGTGATCCTCTCACTACATTAGGTGCGTTGATGACCAGACCCCTGAAACGGGAATAAAAGAAGCGGTCAGAGGTTAGCTGAAAGATGGTATTATTGTGCAAGATTTCAAGAGGTTGAAAATACGGCATTCATCGTTCATTAAAAAGCTGAAAGCTGATTATTGTAAACACAGCCCAATGAACGCCTGCCCCGTGCAGTTCCCTGCCTTCGCAGGCCTGTCCCTGCGCAGGCAGGGGGACATGCCTACTTCATGGGGCAATAAATCTACTAAACCCTATATGGAGGTTACTATGGATTCGATCCGGCGTGAAGAATTACTGCAGAAGATAGAACAAGCGGCAGATATGGTGCAAAGGCGCATCTGTATTGAACCTAAGATTGCGATCGTCTGCGGCAGCGGTTTATCCCAAGTTTTGCCGACAGAAGATGGTGTTACAATCACATGGGATGAGATTCCCCACTTCCCTCTTTCCACAGTGGCCGGCCATTGTGGGGAGTTCTGGGCAGGAGAGATCAGCAATCACCAGGTACTGATCCAACGCGGTCGCGTCCATTGTTATGAAGGGTTTACAATTGATGAAGTAGTATTCTCGGTACGGATGCTCGCTTTACTCGGAATAAAGACGTTGATCATCACCAATGCTGCTGGAGCGATCAACTCCGACTTTGTTGTCGGTGAGTTGGTGTTGATCACTGACCACATCAATTTTCTTGGCGATAATCCGCTAAAGGGAAAGAACTTTGATCGCTTAGGACCACGTTTTCCTGATGTATCTGACGCATATAGTTCTCGTTTACGCACGTTAGCTAAAGAGGTAGCTCTTTCTACCAAGATCACTCTCAAAGAAGGGGTCTATATAGCTGTTCTGGGACCATCCTATGAAACCCCGGCGGAGATCAGAGCGTTCCGCACTATCGGCGCTGATCTTGTTGGAATGTCCACCGTCCCTGAAGTGATCGCCGCCGCTCATGCCGGCATAGAAGTATTGGGTATCTCCTGCGCGACGAATATGGCAGCAGGGATCGACCCGCAAGCTCGTCTATCACATAAAGAAGTGATCGAGGTAACGAAGAGAAAAGAGAAGGAATTGGGAAGACTCATCTTAGGTATCCTGCAAAGATTACCTGTTGACTAACGATCCGATTTGGAGTACTTTTTTGGTGAGGCAATTCGGGGGCTTGACATTGGTGGTGATTTGGCATATAATCTGAACCGGTTTAGAAATAAGGATTGTTAGAATCGCCAAACAGTCCTTTGCATCAGGATTAAACCGATTTAACCATGGCTACAATAAAAGACGTCGCACAGAAAGCACGGGTCTCGAGAGCTACGGTGTCGCTTGCCCTAAACGGCAAGCCCGGTGTTGCTTCGGGCACCCGTCGACGAATCTTGGGGATCGCCGACAGACTGAACTATCAGCCCAATGCATCCGCCAAGGGGCTGGCGCTGCAAAAGACGCAGACTCTGGGGGTGATCGTCCCCGATATCAGCAGTCCTTTCTACGCAGAGCTTGTCCGTGGTGTGGAGGAGGAGGCGAGCGCCCGCGGTTATTACTTGATGCTCGCTACCACTACGGGTAGACCACCACGCGAGCAGATGTACTTCCGGCTGCTGGGCGAGCAAAGAGTCGACGGCATCATCGTTCTCACGCCGCGGGGGGACGAATCGTTCATTCATCAGATTCAGGCCGAGGGATTCCCGCTGGTCGTCGTCGACCGCGATATCCAGGCGAGCGACGACGTGGTTGAGGTGATCATCGATAACTTCCATGGTGCGCTGGCGGCTGTGGAACACCTTATCGGACTGGGCTATAAGCGGATCGGCCTTATCAACGGGATACCCGAGCTCCAAGCGAGCCAGGATCGCCTCCGCGGTTATCAGGTGGCACTGCAGGAGCACGGGCTTCCGTTACACCCGAAGTGGACAGTCATCGGCAACTTCTGCGACGAGGGGGGATACCTGGGGATGAAAGAGCTCCTCGCCCTCGATCCACCACTGGAAGCCGTTTTTGCCGCCAGCGATGTGATGGCGATCGGCGCGATCCGGGCCATCCGCGAGGCAGGGAAGAGGATCCCAGAGGATATGGCTATCGTGGGCTTCGACGACACCCCCTCAAGCGCTTATTTCATCCCTTCCCTCACTACTGTCCGTCAGCCGATCGCCAGGATGGGGGCGATCGCTTGTCACTTGCTCCTTCAGTTGATCGCCGGGGAGGAGTTGCCACAGCGGAAGCTCATATTGCAGACCAGACTGGTCGTCAGAGACTCATGCGGGACAAAAGGGGGTGATCAAGATGTCTGAACAACTTGCTGTAAGAATGGGGTAAGTCAGTGGGGAATGCTCAGTGCAGAGGGCATCCCCAGGCTAATTTTAAACAAATAAGTTTTAAACAAATAAGGAGGAGATAGAGAATGAAAAGGTTAATAGTGTTGTTACTGGCTCTGGCAGTGTTGGCTGGCTTGGGGGAGGGAGTCACCTCTAAAGCTGCGCCGGCGAGTATTAGTATTTGGACGCTGTGGGCAGGCGGGGAAGAAGCCAACTTCAAAGTGGTCTTAGCGGCCTTTACAGCGAGGACTGGCATCGAAGTGACGCACGTGGCCCAGACCAGCGAAGGGCTTAAGGTAGCTCTACCGGCGGCGCTCATGGCGGGAACGGCACCAGCCGACGTGGCCTGTATGCCATGGGCGGGTTTGATCAAAGATCTGGCCAAAGAGGGTTTTCTTATGGAGGTCACTGACCTAGTCGACGAAACCGAGTTCTCCCCAGATATACTCAATTGGGTGACGGTCGATGGCGTACTTTATGGAGTTCCATACAAAGTAGGGATATAGCCCGGCCTTTGGTACATCCCCTCATTCTTCGAGGAACACGGCTTAACCGTGCCTGAGACGTGGGAGGAGTTCTTAGATTTGCTGGCCAATATTAAAGAAATACCGGGAGTCGAGGCCCCAATAGCCAGCGGCGCGGGATGGCCGATCGCGAACTTCGTAGACGACTTTCTCCTTGCCCGTGGCGGCCCGGATCTATATTCAAGGCTCCTAACGGGTGAGCTGGCGTGGACCGACCCGGAGGTCAAGGCTGTCTTCGAAGAGCTGGTCGAGCTGCTGCAAGCAGGCTACTTCAGCGTCCCCGCTGATTGGGCGGCGCAGGTAGACAAGTTCGCGGCAGGGAAATACGCCCTGTATGTGATGGGCAGCTGGATAGTGGGTATGGTCCCCGATCCGGAGGACATAGGCTTCTTCATGTTCCCGGGAACCAAGGGAGTGCGGGGTGGCGTCGACTTCTTCATTATACCCAAGTTCACGGAGCGTCCGGAGGAAGCCAAAGAGCTGGTCAGATTCCTTGCCACCTCTTATGCCCAAACGATATGGGCGGGCCTGGGCGGTTACACGGCCGCAAATCTCAAGGTCCCCGTTGGCGTCTATCCTTCACCTATGGAGAGGAAGATAGCCGAGGCCATGGTAGGAATGAGGTTCTTGGGAGTCAGCGATACCATCATCGGTGGGGAATTTCCGATCGTGTATCCTGACCAGCTAACTCTTCTCTGGATCGACCCAGACAGGCTTAACGAAGTGCTCGAAGCCATACAAGCATCGGTACCATGACCCGTCTAAATTGAGGTGTTGGAGCCGCAATTGGAGTTGTGGATATGTGGGCGGTTCTCCGCTCTGTCGAGGCTGCCCACATATTTAACCCTTGTTCCAAGTGTCCAGGCGGTCAATCTCGCTCGGGGCGCAGCATGTTTCCTAGGGTGAGCATTACTCGCCAGCTCGTTTACAAAATCCCGCAGAATGCCCCGTCCTTTGGACGGGGATAGTCCGATTCAAGCGATTTCTTTACTCCATATTGTACGCGGTAATATGAAACAACGTAGAATTCTCTTTCTTTTACCGGCTTTGATGTTGTTAGCAACCTTTGCCTTTTATCCTACAGTGGAAGCTATACGCATGAGCTTCTGGTCCTGGGAGGGCCGCCAGATGCTCGGTTTCACGGGGTTGAGCAATTACGCTGATCTTTTCGCGAGAAGGGATTTCTTCAACCCGGCGAGGTTCCCCACTTTGGGCCCTCCGTATGGTGCTTTGATCCATAGTCTCATCTGGATGGTCATCTACCTTCCGATGGTCGCCATGCTGGGCCTTGTCTTCGCGGTTCTGCTAAGGGATGTAAGGGGGAGCCCCGTGATAAAATCCATGATCCTCATTGGGATGGTGGTCCCCATGGTCGTAGGCGGAATTGTGGTGCGCTTCATGTTCGATGACCCCGCCGGCATAATAAACGGCTTGCTCAGATTTATGGGGCTTGGAGATTTCACGAGGACGTGGACGGCCTTTCCCAATACAGCTTTGCCTGCTCTAATACTGGGATCGGTGTGGTTTAGGGTGGGGTTCGCCATGATCATTTACTCAGCTGGCCTTGAGCTTATCCCGGAGGAGCTATACGAGGCCGCCAGGATAGATGGGGCATCGCGCTGGAAGACTTTCCGGTATATAACTGTTCCCATGGTTAAACCGTGCACCCTAATTGTGGTCATCATGAGCACGATAGAGGTCTTTAGAATGTTCGATATGGTTTATGTAGCGACCTTTGGCGGGCCAGGTGGTTCCAGTATGGTTTTGGGCTTGCTCCTCTATCTCCAGGCCTTCTTTAGACTGCCGCCCGACATAGGGGTGGCATCGGCGATCGCGACATTCCTAATCCTTATGGCAACGGCAATGGCATATTTTTTGGTAAGGAGGACGGAGTAATGAAGAAGTCCACGGTTGCGATTTATGCGGTCGCTTGGCTCATCGGAGTGGTGTGGATACTGCCCTTTATAGGGATCTTTATGGCCTCGATAAGACCCTTCCCTGAGATAGTCGACGGGTGGTGGCAATTCAAGGAATTTACCTTAACTCTGGTGAACTTTGCAAAAGCTTGGGATCACTCCACCGCCCCTATGAGCAGAGGCCTTTTCAACTCTATGTCAATAGTGGTTCCGGCTACGGTATTAACGATAATTATCGCCTCGCTCGGGGGGTACGCTTTCGCGAGGTTTAAGTTCCGTTTCAAGGAACCCCTATTTTTCATAATAATACTTATCATGGCGATGTCGCCGCAAGCGGTTGCCATTCCGCTCACTTTTCAAATGATAAGGCTGAGGCTTATCGATACCCAGATAGGGCTAATCCTCGTTCACACGGCATGGGGTCTCCCGTGGAGCATGTTATTTTTGCGGAACTTTTTCCTCAGCGTTCCCGAGGAGCTTGAGGAGGCCGCTAGAGTAGATGGCGCATCTGATCTCACAGTATTCCGTAAAATAGTGTTTCCCATAGCCCGGCCGGCCATCCTGTC
>DOHL01000120.1 GCA_003535305.1 Candidatus Acetothermia bacterium | reverse complement strand
TGAATCAGCGCCGGTTTTTTATCTGTTTTGTGCGTCTTTTTGGGAGGGAAAATGTCAGCTAATTCAGTATAAAAACGGATGCTATCTACCAATACTCCTACTTTCTTCCCTGATAAAAGCTCAATGATGCGTCCGTCCCTGCTGATGCTATTGATATGAACGAGTTGACCGACGGTTACTTTTTGCAGTGGGAAGCTGCTTGTATTACCTGTTTGGTGTTTGTTGAAAGCTACGGTCTCTGCATATAACTTCGCGCGTAGATCAGCGATTTCCTTATAGGTTTTAGCCAGTTGGGGCCGTGCTTGTGATGGGGAGTGACTGAGCTTGGCTAAAGTCTCCTCTACCTGGCGTTGGCTGTCACGTAAAAAGGAATCGAGTTTACGGATACGCAGCGACAATGCTTCTTCTTTTCTTTCTTCAAAGGCAGTGAGGAGCGCGGCATATTCCTCTTTCAGCGCTTCTGCTTCTTTTAACTGGTGCGCGATGCGGTCTTTATACTCGTTTATCGCCCTTTTATTCCGTTCCAACTCTGCAAGGATATCCTCAGCGTGAATCTCTCCTTGCGAGAGAGATCCCTTTGCTCGCTCGATCAAACGAGCGCTTAATCCAAGCCGACCGGCAATAATAAAGGCATTACTTCTGCCCGCAGTCCCTTCGATGACGCGGAAAGTGGGAGAGAGAGTGGTGTGATCGAACTCCATGGCAGCGGGTTTGATCGCTGGATGCTTGATCGCAAAATACTTCAGCGGCGTCAGATGAGTAGAGATAATGACAAAAGCTCCTTTTTCCAGAAGGTCTTCCATGATTGCCAACCCCAGAGCAGCTCCCTCCTGAGGGTCGGTGCCGGCTCCCAGTTCATCGAGCAAGAGGAGAGACGATGAATCAGCTTCTTTGATGATCTCGATAATATTCTTCACGTGACCGGAAAAAGTGGATAGATTCTGTTCGATCGATTGTTCATCTCCGATATCGGTATATATCTTATCGACGATCGGAAAGGCGCTATTTGCCGACGCGGGTATCGGAATCCCTGTTTGAACCATCAGGAGGAGCAGGCCGATCGTCTTTAACGTAACCGTCTTTCCCCCTGTGTTAGGGCCGGTGATTACCACCATCTGCTTCCCTTTGCCAAAGCTGAGCGAGATCGGTACGACTTTGTCTTGCGGAAGAAGAGGGTGACGGCCTTCAATCAGCGTAAGGGAGAGTGAGCCGATCCGGGGGAATGAGCAACGATGAGCGATTGCATAATTAGCGCGGGCAAAGAGAGAGTCAATATGTGCAAGGTATATCTGATTGCGTATCAGCAAGCCTTCTTTCGCCTTAAATGCCGCTGTCAACTGGCGCAAGATTCGCAGTCGTTCCAAGCGAATAGAGCTCTCTATCTCTGCTATAGCATTATTATCTCCTACCACAGAAGCCGGCTCGGCATATAAAGTTTGTCCTGTAGCTGACCTGTCGTGAACAACGAATTCCATCGCCCCTACTGCTCCGCTTTTGATCGGCACTACTAATCGCCCTGATCGCCGCGTGATCACTGATTCGCTAATTAACTCTGGAGAGCGGTTAATCAACGCATGCAGCCGGCGCTCGATACTTGCTTCCAGTGTTCGCCGCTTATTTGTAAGCTGTTTGAGGAGAGGAGAGGCATCAGGACGGATAGCACCGCGTTCATCGATCGCATCGGTAATAAGCTTTTCCAGTCTGCCAGGAAAAGAGAGTCTATTTGCGATCCTTCGCAGCAAAGGAAATTCCTCAAAATTATCAATCTGTTTACGGATACGCCGTACCGCTGATAACGTTTCTGCTACGATGACAAAATCCTTCGGGTCAAGGCTCGTCTGTTCCGTGGCCTGCTTGAGCAGAGGGCGAAGATCGTGGATTCCTGTCAACGAGATGGATCGCCGGCTCATCAATAACGCGATGATCTCGTCTACTTGCGCGATCTCGGTTTCCAATTGCTCGCGATCATTCGTCGGTACAAATTGACCGATCGCGTCAGCTCCGAGACGGGAAGAGGCGAATCTTGCGACGATCTCCTTTATTTTGTGGAACTGAAGATCATTGAATGTTTTTTTCGATCCTATTGTCATGCTGTGATATGGTGCATAGGGTTATCGACATAAAGCGTAAAGTCTGTCGGAAAGCGGGTGATTTTCGGCATAGATGGTCCAAACATTCTAATAATGAAAATTAAGGTTACTTGCCAACTAAATTCTTAAAATTCGATCCCTTTACGCGCTGGAACGCCTTTGGTAAACGGATGCTTGACTTCTGTAATATTGCTTACTAAATCGGCAATGTCAATCAGCTCTTGCAGGGCATCTCGACCCGTTAAAACTACTTCTACGCCTTCCTTGCGTTGTTCAAGCAATTTTAGAACGACAGGAAGTTTTGCCAGACCGATCTTCAATACAACATTGATCTCGTCGAGGATTACCAGGTCGTACTCTCCATCAGTAAGCACTTGCCGTGCTCGCTTCACTCCCTTGTCGATTATCCGCTGATCTTCAACGCTTATCTTCTTCGGATCAACAAAATGCGGCAATCCGAATTGTTCCACAGAGAAATGTGGTAATCGCTCTATTAAGGTTATTTCGCCATACTGAGGGAAATTATCTCCACCTTTCAAGAACTGGATCATATGGACGCGCAAACCTTGCCCGACAGCACGAATGCCCAATCCGATCGCTGCCGTCGTCTTCCCTTTTCCGTTACCAGTATAAACTTGTATTAGCCCTGTACGTGTACGCATATGTGAAACCAATCTCCTCTCCTTGATGTAATTATCTGCTTGTAGTCACAAAGGTATTAGAGGTTATAAGAATATAGCCTTTATCCCCCCATTTACCGCCGGCCTCTTCCTCTGTGGTGAAATAGTTGCTGGTAAATATTGCCATAAAGGCTTTCGATAGGCAAGTAGTGACGTAACAACGATTGGTGGGCAGAAGCAAGGCGGTTTGGTATAATGAAAAGAGAAAAAGTAGATTCTAAGTTGAATCGTTTTGGATAGGGGGTAATGACATTGCAAGTACATGAACTGATCGTTGATAATGCTGTTATAATCGATCTTAAAGCGCAAACAAAAGCTGAAGCGATGCAAGAGCTGGTTTCCGCTCTACAAGCTACAAGTCGATTGTCGCAACCGGCGAGCGTGGTGACTGATCTGGCAGCACGGGAGAGAGCAGGGGCGACGGGTGTTATCGGCGGCGTCGCTCTATCGCACGTCTGTACGTCCGGGGTGCATCAACCCGCACTCGCGTTTGCCCGCAGTCGAACGCCAATGGATTTCGGCGCTGTAGACGGAGAACAAGCCAACATGGTCTTCCTCCTGTTGGGGCCGACAGCAGGCGAGAACCTCCATCTGAAAATCATCGCCCGCATCACCCATTTACTTTCTTGTCCTGATTTTCAATCTGGTCTGTTGACTGTTACTTCACCACAATCTTTGCACTCTCTATTCCAACGAAGCGAAGCGGAATTAGGAGAGATTGAAACTCCAGAAGAACTTCCCTCAATATGCGTTGCCGGCGCCGGCAACGGCGGAATGGCAATGGCAGCCCATCTATCACTATTGGGCTGTCGTGTCAGTGTTTTTAACAGAAGCAAAGACCGGATCCGATCGATACAATGGAATAATGGGATCCATGTCAGCGGCAAAGTCGAAGGATTCGCTAAGGTGAATACCGTCACTACAGACGCTGGTGAAGCATTGACTGGAGCCGATATTGTAATGATAGTCATTCCGGCAACCGGGCACCGGGATATGGCGCGATTGCTCGGTCCGCACTTCGCTGATGGACAGATTGTCATACTCAACCCCGGACGTACCGGCGGCGTGCTGGAGTTCGTTCAAACATTACGCCAGATAAAGGTCTCTACCCAGGTGTTCGTCGCAGAGGCGCAAAGTTTGATCTATGCTGCGCGCGTGGTCGATCCGGGACAAGTTCATATCTTTGAAATCAAGAACTCTGTTCCCATCGCTACTCTACCTGCTTATCACATTCCCGATGTTTTAACAGTGGTGAGAAAAGTTTTCCCGCAGTTCATTCCGGGAGACAACGTGTTAAAGACGAGTTTGAACAACATCGGTTCGGTTTTTCACCCTGTTCTGGCTATTCTCAATGCTGCGTGGATCGAGGATACGCACGGGGAATTCGAATTTTATCATCAAGGCGCCAGTCGAGGAGTAACGCGTATTTTAGAAGAGCTGGATGCCGAACGAGTAGCAGTGGCAGCAGCACTCGGAGTGCAAGCGATGACGGCGAAAGAGTGGCTCTATTCTGCCTACGGAGCGACCGGCTACGATCTATACGGGGCACTGCAGGCAAATAGAGCCTATAGAGGAATAAAGGCTCCTAATCGTCTCGACCATCGTTATATCACGGAAGATGTACCGATGAGTCTCGTTCCGCTGGCAGCATTTGGGGAGCAACTGAAAATACCTGTGCCGACTATCAAAGCGTTTATCCATATCGCCGGCATGCTCCATAAACGCGATTACTGGGCTGAGGGGCGTACAATCGATCGCCTGGGCATGAAAGGGCTTACTGTGCAACAGATTCGCCTGTTAGCTGTGAAAGGAGAGATCGAGTGAGTAAGGGACGTATTATCGGCGCCTCCATCGGTGAATGCATTCATACCGCCGGTATCCTCAATTTTCTTCGCCTCGCCGCAAAGTTAGGCTATAAAACGGAGTTTCTCGGCGCAGCTATGCCGGTGAAGAAGTTCATCGGTGCTGTGATGGAATATCGACCTGATATCGCAGTAATAAGTTATCGGTTGACTCCCCAAGTAGCGCAGGTGTTGATCGATGAGCTTAAAAAAGAGATCTATAACTACCAGTTGTCCGATATTCGTTTTCTATTTGGCGGTACGCCGCCGGTAGCAGAGATCGCCGAGCAAAGCGGTCTCTTTGACCAAGTCTTCTCCGGAAAGGAATCACCGCAAACAGTTATCAACTCGTTACAACAACAGAGCAGTATTGCAACAGCAAAAAAGATTACGCATACTCTTATTGCGCGTATCGAGCAGATGAGACCAACTCCCTTGTTGAGACACCACTTGGGATTAGAGACGGTGGAAAAGACCGCTCGTCATGCGCGTGCGATCGCTCTGTCGGAAGAACTGGATATATTGAGCCTTGCTCCGGATCAGAATGCACAACAATATTTTTTTCGTCCGCAGGAGATGCCGCAACACGGCCATGGCGCAGGTGGAGTCCCAATACGCACTCCCCAGGATATGCGAACTATTTATGAAGCGACGCGGTGCGGTAATTTCCCTCTTTTGCGATGTTATGCCGGAACAGAGGATCTTCTGCAATGGGCGATGATGAGCGTGGAGACGATCAATATCGCCTGGGGCGCAATTCCTCTGTTCTGGTATAGTGACTTGGATAAACGCTCTACTCGTCCTCTTGTGGAAGCGATCAAAGAGAATCAACGGACGATTTGCTGGTACGGCGAGCAGGGGATCCCGGTAGAGATCAATGATTCTCATCAATGGAGTCTGCGTGATGGACATGATGCTCTCGCTGTTGCGATCGCGTATCTCTCTGCCTATAATGCGCGTGCTTTGGGAGTCAAAGAGTATGTAGCGCAGTATATGCTCAACACACCTCCAGATATGAGCCCGGCGATGGATTTAGCCAAGATGCTGGCCAAAATAGAATTGATTGAGAGTCTTCATAATGACCGATTCACTTCCTTCCGGGAAATTCGCACTGGATTACGCGGCTTGATGCCGGATCCCGACCGCGCGCGCGGATATCTGGCTGCGTCGCTCACAATCGGAATGGCGCTGCGCCCGCATATTATCCATGTAGTAGGTTATTGCGAGGCTGAACATGCAGCCACAGCCGATGTAATCATCGAAAGTTGTCGCATTACGCGTGGAGCGATCCAACTTGCCTTGTCCGGACTTGCGGATGTGCAAGCTGATCATGCAATCATCGACCGCAAGAAGCAACTCATCGAAGAGTCTCAGCTTATTATCGATGCTATCCGTAGTTTGGGCGACGCAAATACTATAGACCCCCTCACTGATCCGCATGTTCTCACGCAAGCGGTACACCGGGGAATCCTGGACACTCCTCATCTATGTGGATTTAGTGTTGCTGCCGGGCAGATTGTGACGATGCCCGTTAATGGCTGCTATGTTGCGGTTGATGTTGCCACTGGTAAATCGATGACGGAGAAAGAGCGTCTGGTAAAACTGCAGTTATAGCGATTTTAGTAGGAAATATACTCTTTGAGTTTATTTACCAGGAGATGCAAAGGTCATATAGTTATGCAATCGTATCTGAGATTACAAATGCTCTTTTTGCTTTCGCAGGCACAACTTGGACGGAGGAGCCTCGCTAAGTTGACAGGATTTCCAGAGTTAACCGTACGGCGTGAATTGGAACGACTTCGCGAGCAAAGAATAATTGATTTCAGTAAAGATGGGGCGATACTGACCGATAGCGGTAAGGAACAATATGAATCGTCCTTGGCCGCTATCGGAGAGGTAAAGGGTGTCTCTCTGCAGGAGTTGGTGCTCGATCGATACAGTGTCGCGGCGATACTTCATATAAAAGAGATAAAATCCACCTGGCAATACCGCGATCTGGTGATCAAAGAAGGCGCTACTGCTCTCCTCTTCATTCGATGCGACAGAGAAGGACTGCACTTTGCTGATTCTCTCGACAAGCTGGCACAGAAAAACCCGCGCGACAACGAGACGATCGCTGCGAGCTTTACATGCTCAGAAGATGATTTGATAATAATTGTCTTTGCTCAGGTAAAGAGAATCGCCTATCGAGGTCTGTGGCGAGTTATCAATGCGATTATCGCTCCGTGAATGTGATCTTTTTCCGTCGATTTAAAAAGGGAATAACCCTTAGGTGTAAGCAGTACGGATTTTGGCATAGCTTATAAGTTCGTTAATGATGAGCATTTCTGCGTCGAGTCTAACGAAGGTATCGAGGAGCAGGGCGAGCGTATCGATTATAAAGTTCTGGCCGACTGGACGCACCGGTCAGAAATTGACCCATCCCCCGACATCGGATCCGGTAGACTTGGAGTGAAGCAAGCTACCGGAGAAAGGATGTTGAGAATAGATCAAGTGCATGTTGTCAGACACAAGGTGTTGGTGGAGGGACTGACGATCCGATAGATCGGAAGTAACTGCCCTAAACAATTACGCGTCTTCTCGCTGCTCAGCTGCAAGTTACTCTTTTGGAACAGCGAGGAGCTGTAATTGTAATCGTTTCGGTCACGGGTGATGTATCTTAAGATGGCCATGAAAACCGAGATTTAATACGAAAATATTGGACGAAAGACGAGATTCACGTTAAAATGTAAAGTATGGTGTCGTGGATATCAATTGAAGATCGAGTATCTTATCGCTGAGGAGGAACGGATGAGTAAACTTGACTTTATCACAGAGACAATTCAGTCATTGCAGGAGCAAGGGTTATATAACACCATTCGTACAATCGAGAGCGCTGTTGATGCATGGACTGTTGTCGACGGCAAGAGAGTGCTTAATATGTGCTCCAATAATTATTTGGGGTTTGCTGCTGATTCCCGGCTTTGTGCTGCTGCCAAGGACGCGATTGATCAGTTGGGTGTAGGGCCGGCAGCGGTACGCTCGATTGCCGGTACAATGGATATTCACTTAGAATTAGAGCAGAAGATCGCCGCATTTAAGGGGACGGAGGCGGCATTGTCGCTCCAATCGGGGTTGGGAGTCAATCTCGCAGTTATCCCTCTCCTGATGGGCAAAGAAGATGTTATCTTCACCGATGAACTTAACCATGCTTCGATCATCGACGGCTGTCGTCTCACTAAGGCTAAGCGGGTTATCTTTTCTCATCGCGATGTAACTGACCTGGAGCGCTTGCTGGCAGAGAATAAAGATATCAAGAAGAAACTGATCGTGACAGACGGCGTCTTCTCCATGGACGGAGACCTGGCTCCACTGCCCGATATAGTGACACTATCAGAGGAGTATGCTGCTATGGTCATGGTCGATGATGCGCATGGTGAAGGTGTCCTCGGCGATCATGGGCGAGGTATTATCGACCATTTCGCCCTTCACGGGAGAGTCGACATTGAAGCTGGAACAATGTCCAAGGCATTCGGGGTAATCGGCGGTTATGTTGCAGGAAAAGCGAAGATAATCGAATATTTACGGCAACAGGGAAGGCCGTTCCTTTTCTCTTCTGCTGCTACTCCTGCTGATGTAGCAGCTTGTATTGCAGCGATCGATATTCTCACTGAGACGGAGCAACCGGTACAGCGGTTGTGGAAGAATACGCACTACTTTAAGGAGAAGATGAAGGAGCTCGGGTTCGATATCGGCATCAGCGAGACTCCGATTACTCCAGTGATGTTAGGAGAAGCAAAGATAGCGCAGAAATTTTCTCAGCGTCTTTTTGCAAGGAATATATTTGCCCAAGCAATTGCTTTTCCAACGGTTCCGCACGGCAAGGCACGGATTCGCACTATGATCTCTGCTGCTCATTCGCAAGATGACCTCGATTTTGCTTTACAAGGATTTGCTGCTGTCAGAAAGGAGATGGGGCTATAAACATCAATGGATCATCTCCAAATCAGAGAATAGTAGGGGCGAACGGCCGTTCGTCCGATAACTGCACAGGGCAGGCCCCATGTAGTTATCTGCACAGGGCAAGAGTTCATGGTCAAGAGTCAGAGAATAGAGAATAGAAAATAGAAGGCTGAAAATAGAAGGCAGAAGTTAAGAAGTAGAGA
>DOHL01000141.1 GCA_003535305.1 Candidatus Acetothermia bacterium | reverse complement strand
ACAGAATAATGGGCAACCACAAGGGGGTTGCCCCTACTGATCGGGAGATGAACCTAAAATTATGAGAGAGGAATTTATCTATTTGATTTCCAGCTTGATCCTTGTCATCGCCGTGTTTATATTCACCCCTACTTCGATTGATCCGTTTGTGCAGGGGTTGGAAGAGCTCACTGCCGGAAAGCCGGCGGCAGCGGTCGTTAGCTTCCAACAAGTGCGTGAAGATCACCCTCTTACCGACTACGTCCAACTTTATATGGCGCAAGCTTATCTTCTGCGCAACGATCCTGGTCAGGCGATCCTAGTACTTGGCAATGTGGACATCCCGTTTGAAGTTGCTCTTCTGCGCGGCAAAGCTCATCTACTACAAGGCAATCCAGTTTCGGCCTTGATTAATGCCGAGGAGGCTCTTCGCGCTGCTCTTTTGCGGGAGGAACAAGAAGCAGCCCTGTTTCTGCTCCTTGATATTGCAGAAAATGAAGACGACCATCTGCAGCAGGTAAAGATCCTCCTCCAACTACTCGATATCATCTATATTCGCTTTATCGGCTATGGAGGGCGAGTTCTCCATGCTCGCCTCGCAGAAGCAGCATCGTTTCTCGATCCGGCAGATAGATACGAACGGCACGCACTACTCGATTATGGACTCTATCTGATCAGGTTTGATCCAACGACTGCGCACCGTATATTGAGCGATATCCTTCCGTTTCTTACGGGAGAGGATATGTATGAAGTTCTTTTCCAGCTTGCATTTATCGAGATGATCCACCACAGATACTACCAAGCAGCACAGCAGCGCCTCAAAGATTTAATCAGCTTTGGTCCGCAAGGTATGGTCGATCGCAGCCGCTATTTCACCGCTCACAATTTACTCAACCTCGACCAAAGAGAGGAAGCGGAAAGATTATTTATGCAGATCATCACAACAGGGGAGAGGGGTTGGGCGGAATTGAGTCTCTACTGGCTTTTTCGCCTTTATTTGGGCCGCAATGTGATCGATGCTTGGGAATTACTCCGAGGAGCAGAGAGAGATTTTGCTTCTTCAGCTCATTATCATCGCAGTCTGTTCCGTCTCTTCTTCCATCATCTTGCTGCCGGAAACTACACAGAGAGCCAACCAGTGATAGAGCTGCTACTCTCTCTTCCATTAGATCACCATGACCATCCCCGTGCCCTTTTTTGGCGTCATCGTCTGGGAGAAATTTTAGGTCACCCTGCCAAACAGTACCTTCAACGACTCGGCCATCTTTACCCGCTAAGTTACTATAGCCTCATCGCCCGCCAGCGGGGATATCTCAGCGGGCCGCTCTTTATTCCGGACCGTCAGAGCACAATAGATGAGCTGTTGGCTGCGGCAACCGGGCGGCTTTCCAAAGAAGCGCGAGAAAAATTGTCACGCTTAACTCTCCTCATCAACTATCGTATCTGGCGGCCGGCGGTCCGTTATCTTGTCTCTCTCGCTCCTGTGTTGGGAGATTCTCTTTACCTTCAGTTAAAATCGCGTCTGTACGAAGAGAAGGGAGAGCTGCGTTTGGCGATCTCCCATGCAGAGACCCTTGCTGAAATGCTACCTGATCCCATTATCGCCTGGTCGCTCCTCTCGCGCCTCTATCCGCGCCATTATCAGAAGATAGTCCGGCAAGCAGCAGCGCAGTTCGACACGGAAGAAGCATTGATCTTCGCTATTATCCGTCGTGAGAGCGCCTTTGAGACGATGGCCCTCTCACGCTCTGATGCGTACGGGCTGATGCAGATCATCCCGACCACAGCGATCGATATCGCCCGCCGTCTTGCGTTGGAGGACTTTGAGTTGGTCGATCTATTTGATCCGCCAACGAATATCATCATGGGAACATCGTATATTATCCGCCAACTGATGCGGTTCGGAGATCTCCGTCTCGCGATCGCTGCTTACCACGGGGGATCAGGGAATTTGCGCCGTTGGTTGGATGCTCTGCCGCATGATGATATCGATCTGTTCATCGAATTGATCCCAAGAGAGAGCACGCGTCTTTACGTTAAAGCCGTTTACCAAGCGTTGTTGATCTATCGGGCGATTTATCCTTAGGCAATGATCTGCCATCCTCCAATAAGGATCAGTGCATAGAATGCTATTGCGCCCAATCCGGCCAGCACCCCACCGAAGAGAACAAGACCGTCTTTGAGTAAGAGACCGATTCCAATCAGAAAAACGACCGCTGCAGGCGCGGTATTGGTAAAAGGAATCGGAATCATCATCAATGTTCCCATGAGCAGAATCATCACACCGGCAAGGATCCGTCCAAGGGGCGTAAAGAAGAGAGCCATCCGCGGCTGCATCACCTTCTCTATCCGGCGGATCAGCGGTCCTCCCTTCTCTTTCATCCCTTTTACCAATACGGATGACAAAGATCGGCGCAAGATGAATCGGGGAAGCCACGGGTGCGGTCGGGCGATGACAAATTGAAAAGAGAGAAGAATAATTGCAAATCCGAAAGGGACTGAATATCCCACTGCCGGTATCGGAAGTGCAGCAGGGAGGGCCAACAGACTGAACAGAATTCCAAACCCCTTTTCGCGGGCCAATGCCAATAACTCCTCGAGCGACAATGCGCTGGGAAGACCAGCAAGCCAGTCTGAAAGGCGTTCATCGATCATCTTCTTCTCTCCGGAATAGATCTCGTTGCCATCGATAAGATGATAGACGATCTTTTTTGCATATGCAACGAAAAGTAGCAGTGCCCGCATTATATTGCACTACTATTCGCTGAATTGTACAATAAAACTCCATGAACATGCACGAAATTCAATTAAATACTGAGAACC
>DOHL01000059.1 GCA_003535305.1 Candidatus Acetothermia bacterium | reverse complement strand
AATGCATAATCTGGGATTATAGTAAAGGTGAATTTTAAATTCGTCTCTACGCGGTAAGCAAGAGTATATTAACCCGAACTCCGGCCGACGCTGCGGTGGAAATGAGTTAATCCGGTTGACATAATACTGCTGGTATAATATTATGGCTTTATCGCCGAGGTGGCGGAATTGGCAGACGCGCATGGTTGAGGGCCATGTGGACACAAACGTCCGTGTGGGTTCAAGTCCCGCCCTCGGCATAAATTATTTAGAAGTCAATGATGAAGATAATAGTTGATACTTTAGGGGCCGACTCCCATCCTGCTGAAATAGTTAAAGGTGGGGTTGAAGCGGCACGCCGATATGATATTGAGATCGTCTTCTCTGGTGAATCGGATTCCATCCGGGAGGCTCTTAAGGAAGAAGGAGAGCGCCAGGGAAGCCGTTTTTCCATTCTCTCTGCTTCACAGGTTATTGCGATGGAGGAGTCGCCGGTACAGGCGGTTCGCAGCAAGCGCGATTCCTCGCTTGTGAAAGGGTTACTGGCCCTCCATGCGCGCGAGGCGGATGGTTTTGTCTCTCCAGGGAATACCGGAGCAGTCGTTGCCGGTTCCATCTTTGCGTTAGGGGGGATCGTTGGAATCCCCCGCCCTGGAATCGCTGTCTCTTTTCCTTCCCTTATCGGAGAGGATATTCTTGTCATCGATGTTGGAGCTACAGTCGACTGCCATCCGAACCATCTGGCGGGTTTTGCGCTGATGGGAGCAATTTATTGTCAAACAATAAAAGGTGTTGCTGAGCCGACAGTGGGACTGTTGAGTATCGGTGGTGAAAAACATAAGGGAAACAGACTGGTGAGCCGTACCTACGAGCTGTTGAAAAAACGACCGTTTAAGTTTGCAGGAAACGTAGAACCTCATTGCATTGTAACGGAAAGGCCGGTCGATATAGTCGTCTGTGACGGCTTTGTTGGAAATATACTCCTTAAATCATATGAAGGGGGAGCAGCGGCAACTGTCGGTATTTTCCATCAATTCATCAAGGAAAATTTTACGAAAATAGGAACGATAGGAATACAAGCGGCGTTCACTTCAGTGCGCGCTAAGATGGACTATCGCAGCTATGGCGGCGCATCACTTCTGGGCGTAAACGGTGTAGTTGTGATTGCCCATGGTCGTTCCGACGCCGAAGCGATTACCGCAGCGATCAATGTAGCACGGCTTGCCGTGCAAAATGACCTTACTGCGCAGATCAGCAACAATTCGGGAGAAGTAGCGGATGAGTAGCCGTATACTTGGTATCGGCAGCTATCTGCCGCCGAAGGTGCTCACCAATGCTGATTTGGAACGACTTGTCGATACCAGCGACGAATGGATCAGACAACGAACAGGAATCGTGAAACGGCGAATCCTGGAGCAAGATTCAGACCCGACTATTATGGGAATTGAAGCGTCTAAACAGGCGCTAAAGGACGGCGGAATCTCTGCTGAGCAGCTCGATCTTCTCATCTACGCCACCAATTTTCCCAATATGATCAGCCCTGGATCGGCGCCATTTTTGGCGCAAGCGCTGGATTTGGGACAGATACCTTTCTTTGACCTCAAAGCAGGCTGTTCAGGTTTTGTTTACGGATTGGTAGTGGCCAATGGATTGATCGATGCAGGTGTATTTGAGCGCATTCTTTTGGTCGGCAGTGAGGCTCTATCGCGAGTTACCGACTGGAAGGATCGTAAGACCTGCGTCCTGTTCGGTGATGGAGCAGGCGCAGTGATCATTGAACGAGCTCCTTCTGGAGAAGGAGTGCTGGGAGTCTCGCTCCATGCCGATGGAAAAAAAGCGCATCTTCTGCGGCTGGAAGCAGGAGGAATACAGATCCCAGTCAGCCATGAAACGATCGATGCCGGGCGCCATTTTTTCAAGATGGAAGGCAAGGAAGTATTCAAAAGCGCGGTGACAATGATGGAATTCTCCAGCCGGGAGGCATTGGCTAATGCGGGAATAGAACTTGCCGATGTCGATTGGATTATTCCGCACCAAGCCAATATCCGCATCATTCGTGCCTTGGCGCAGCGGATGAAAATTCCTATGGACCAGATAATAGTCAACATAGATCGGGTTGCCAATACATCTACGGCATCGATACCATTGGCCCTGGATGAAGCATATCGTGACGGACGCATCAAACGCGGCCAGATTCTCGTGTTGACTGCGTTCGGAGCAGGAGTGACCTACGGTGCGGTGGTGATGAAATTTTGAACGAGAAGGTAGCATTTTTATTTCCCGGACAGGGATCACAATACATAGGGATGAGTGCTGTCACAACGATTGACAAACAAGATATTGTCGCTTTAGCCGAGAGAAAAAGCGGGTTGCCTTTGCAGAGATTGATGGAACAAGGTCCGCTTAAGCGACTCTCCGCAACTGAAATCGCCCAGCCGGCGATTTTGCTTGTCAGCCTGTTATGTAAAGAGGCGCTCATTGACCAGGGTTTTTCGCCTGCTGTTGTGGCAGGGCACAGTTTAGGAGAATATACTGCCTTAGTCTGCAGTGGTGCTCTGGCGGTGGAAGATGCATTCAGCATCGTTGCTCAACGGGGACGACTGATGGCGCAAGAGAGGGAGGGCGGAATGTCGGCGATCCTCAAACTCTCGTTGGCAGAAGTGGACGCTATTTGTAGGGGAGTAGACGGAAAGGTAAATGTGGCCAATCATAATGGACCAGCCCAGGTCGTTATTTCCGGTGATGAGGAAGGACTCATGCAAGCAGGAGAATTAGCAAAAAGAAGAGGAGGGAAAGTAATCTCTCTTCCGGTCTCTGGGCCGTTTCACTCTCCATTTATGGAACGAGCCGAGCAACAGTTAGCGCAGCTAATCGAACCGATCAAATTCTCCTCTCCGCGTATACCAGTGGTGTCGAGCATCAATGGAAAATCTCTCTCTGACCCTTGCCGAATAAAAAATCTCATCTTGACTCAGATCACGGCACGGGTAAACTGGGTGCAGGTGATCAATTGCATAGAAGAGATGGGAGTTAAGATAGCGATTGAAGTTGGGCCAGGAGAGGTGCTGACCCGACTTGGTCGTAAAATTACCTCTGCAATCGAGTTTTTGCCATTTGTTGACTACGGGAAAATATTATGATAAAGTCCTTAATCTAAATGAAATAGAACAGCATCGAGATTACATGAAGAGTTGGAAATAATAAAGGATCATCTCCAAAAGAGTTGGTAGGATTATAAGGATTCAAGAAGACAGAAGTTAAGAAGGCAAGAGTCGAGGATGTAGGGGCCATTCGAAGGCTCTGTGCC